>NZ_JBIADZ010000004.1:384059-545671 GCF_042868035.1 Streptomyces sp. NPDC007875
CGGGGGGGGGGGGGCGGGGGGTGGGGGGCCGGGGGGGGCCCGGGGGGCCCCCGGGGGGGGGGGGCGGGGGCCCGGGGGGGGCCCCCGGGGGGGCCCCCCCCCCGGGGGGGGGGGGCGGCCCCCCGCTCGTCTCACCGGCCGCGTCGGCCCACTGGCCGGTTACTGGTTGGCGTTCTCGCCGCGGTAGTACTCGAAGACCCAGCCGAAGAGACCGATCATGATGATCGGGGCTGAGAAGAAGAGCAGCCACCAGCCGAAGACCACGCCCAGGAAGGCCAGGGCGCCACCGACGGCCAGGGAGAGCGGCTGCCAGCTGTGCGGGGAGAAGAATCCCAGCTCGCCGGCGTCGTCCGCGACATCCGCGTCCTTGTTGTCCTGCGCTCCGACGTCCACCCGGCGCGCCGTGAAGGCCAGGTAGTAGCCGATCATGATGCTCAGCCCGAAGGCCAGGAAGAGCGCGGTGGTACCGGCCGGCTCCTTCGACCACACGCCATAGACGATCGCCATGACGAGGATGAAGACGGCCAGCCAGATGAACATCCGGCCTTGGACCTTCACTTGCCGGCCTCCTTACCACCCGCGAGGGCCTTGTCCTCGTCGGGCGCACCGTGGTTCTGGAGCTGGTCGAGCGCCGCGATCTCCGGGTGGTGCAGGTCGAACGCCGGGGATTCGGAGCGGATCCGCGGCAGGGTGAGGAAGTTGTGCCGCGGGGGCGGGCAGGAGGTCGCCCACTCCAGCGAACGTCCGTAACCCCAGGGGTCGTCGACCTCGACCTTCTTGCCGTACTTGGCGGTCTTCCAGACGTTGTAGAGGAACGGCAGGATCGACAGGCCCAGCAGGAAGGAGCTGATGGTCGAGATGGTGTTCAGCGTGGTGATGCCGTCGGCCGCCAGGTAGTCGGCGTACCGACGGGGCATGCCCTCGGCGCCCAGCCAGTGCTGCACCAGGAACGTGCCGTGGAAGCCCACGAACAGCGTCCAGAAGGTGATCTTGCCGAGCCGCTCGTCCAGCATCTTGCCGGTGAACTTGGGCCACCAGAAGTGGAATCCGGCGAACATCGCGAAGACCACGGTGCCGAAGACCACGTAGTGGAAGTGGGCCACCACGAAGTACGAGTCGGAGACGTGGAAGTCCATCGGCGGCGACGCCAGGATCACACCGGTCAGACCACCGAAGGTGAAGGTGATCAGGAAGCCGATCGCCCAGAGCATCGGGGTCTCGAAGCTCAGCGACCCCTTCCACATCGTGCCGATCCAGTTGAAGAACTTGATACCGGTCGGCACCGCGATGAGGAACGTCATGAACGAGAAGAACGGCAACAACACTCCGCCGGTGACATACATGTGGTGGGCCCACACCGTCACCGAGAGACCGGCGATCGAAATCGTCGCGGCGATCAGGGAGATGTAACCGAACATCGGCTTCCGGGAGAAGACCGGAATGACCTCGGAAATGATGCCGAAGAACGGCAACGCGATGATGTACACCTCTGGATGGCCGAAGAACCAGAAGAGATGTTGCCAGAGCAACGCGCCGCCATTGGCCGCGTCGAAGACATGTGCCCCGAATTTTCGGTCCGCCTCCAGGGCGAACAGCGCGGCGGCCAGCACCGGGAAGGCGAGCAGCACCAGCACCGCGGTCAGCAGCACGTTCCAGGTGAAGATCGGCATGCGGAACATCGTCATGCCCGGAGCGCGCATGCAGATGATCGTGGTGATGAAGTTGACCGCACCGAGGATCGTGCCGAAGCCGGAGAGGGCCAGACCCATGATCCACATGTCCGCGCCCACACCCGGCGAACGGACCGCGTCCGACAGCGGGGAGTAGGCGAACCAGCCGAAGTCGGCGGCGCCCTGCGGGGTCAGGAACCCGCCCACCGCGATCAGCGAGCCGAAGAGATACAGCCAGTACGCGAACATGTTCAGCCGCGGGAACGCCACATCGGGCGCACCGATCTGCAGCGGCATGATCCAGTTCGTGAAGCCCGCGAACAGCGGGGTGGCGAACATCAGCAGCATGATCGTGCCATGCATGGTGAACGCCTGGTTGAACTGCTCGTTCGACATGATCTGCGTGCCCGGACGGGCCAGCTCGGCGCGCATGAAGAGCGCCATCAGGCCGCCGATGCAGAAGAACGCGAACGACGTCACGAGGTAGAGCGTGCCGATCGTCTTGTGGTCCGTGGTGGTCAGCCACTTGACGACGACATTGCCCGGCTGCTTCCGACGCACCGGAATCTCCCGCTCTTGCGAGGCGGTCGTACCGGCACCCTGGGGTTCGTTGAGGATGCTCACTGGATCTTGGTCTCCGCGTTCTTGGCGGCGTCCGTCTGCTCAATGCCCGCCGGGATGTAGCCGGTCTGGCCCTTCTTCGCCAGGTCCTTGAGGTGCTGCTGGTAGCGCTCCGGCGACACGACCTTGACGTTGAAGAGCATCCGGGAGTGGTCGACGCCGCACAGCTCGGCGCACTTGCCCATGAAGGTGCCCTCGCGGTTCGGGGTGACCTCGAAACGGTTGGTGTGACCCGGGATGACGTCCATCTTCATCAGGAAGGGGACCACCCAGAACGAGTGGATGACATCGCGGGACGTCAGGATGAACTGGACCGACTCGCCCTTGGGCAGCCACAGGGTCGGGCCCGGGTTGCCGGTCTGCGGGTTCCGCTCACCGGGGGTGCCGGCCTCGTAGACGCCCTCGGCGCCCTTGGGGACGGCGTTGAGCATGCGCTGGGGGATCGAGGAGATCTCCTTGGCTTCCTGCTTCGGACTGGCGGTGCTCCCGTCCACGTTCTCCATGTAGTTGAAGCCCCAGCTCCACTGATAGCCCACCACGTTGACCACGTGGTCGGGCTTCTCGGAGGTCTTGAGGAGCGCGTTCTCATCGCGTGCGGTGAAGTAGAACAACACCGAGACGATGATGATCGGGACCACGGTGTACAGCGCCTCGATCGGCATGTTGTACCGGGTCTGCGCGGGAACCTCGATCTTGGTCCTGCTGCGACGGTGGAAGATGACCGCCCAGATGATCAGGCCCCAGACCAGGACGCCCGTGGCGAGCGCTGCCGCCCACGAGCCCTGCCACAGGGAGAGGATCCGCGGCGCCTCCTCCGTGACGGGGGTAGGCATTCCGAGGCGGGGGAAGTCCTTTGATGTGCAACCGGTGGCGGTCGCCAGGACCAAGCCCGCGGCCAGCGCCTGCAGCAGCTTCCGCCGCACCGGGCGCCGCGACGAGCGGTCGGAGCCGTTGGGACTCACGTAGCGCCTTCCCGAGAGTCTCGCCCGCGCGGTCGGCCGCGGCCGTCTTCTGGTCGGTCGCCGGCCCAGTGCGGGCAGGGGTTTGGATGTTTATGCGGACCAAACCCTACTGGACGCCATTTGGGGTCGCGCGGGGAGGGTGCCCAACGCGCCGGGGCGCTCCACGAAGGGGTGGAATCGCGGGCTCCGGCCGCCTTTTCCGGCCCGCTCCCACCGCGAACTCCGGTCCTGGTTGCGGCCGGGGTGCGGGCCCGGCCACGGCCGGGTGTGCCCCCTGTTCCGGTCCCGGTGCGACCCCGGCTTCGACCGGGTGCGTCCCCGGCTTCGGCGCCGGTGCGGCCCCGCTCCGACCCCCGCTCCGGTCGCGGTGCGGACCTGGCTCCGGTCCCTGCACGTCCCCGGCTTCGGCACCGGAGGTGCCCCGCGCGGGCCGCACCCGTCCGTTTGCCAGTCCCGGCGACTAGCGTTCCGTATGTGCCCTACTTCGACACGGCCTCGTCCGCTCCCTTGCACCCCGTCGCCCGGCAGGCGCTCCTCGCCGCACTCGACGAGGGGTGGGCCGACCCCTCACGCCTCTACCGGGAGGGGCGGCGGGCCCGGCTGCTGCTGGACGCCGCGCGGGAGGCGGCGGCCGAGGCCGTCGGGTGCCGCCCGGACGAGCTCGTCTTCACTCCTTCGGGGACACGCGCGGTGTACGACGGCATCGCGGGGGCGCTCGCGGGCCGCCGACGCGCCGGCCGCCATCTGGTCGTCTCCGCCGTGGAGCACTCCTCGGTGCTGCACACGGCGGCCGCGCACGAGGCGGACGGCGGCACGGTCGCCGAGGTCCCGGTGGACCGTACGGGACGGGTCGCGCCGGGTGGGTACGCGGCGGCCCTGCGGGAGGCCCCGGACGGGGTGGCCCTGGCCTGTCTGCAGTCCGCCAACCATGAGGTCGGCACCCTGCAGCCGGTGGCCGAGGCGGCCGAGGAGTGCGCGGCCGCGGGCGTACCGCTGCTGGTGGACGCGGCGCAGTCGCTCGGCTGGGGCCCCACGGAGGGCAATTGGTCGCTTCTGACGGCAAGTGCACACAAATGGGGCGGCCCTGCGGGAGTGGGGCTGCTCGCGGTGCGCAAAGGCGTGCGCTTCCGTACGGTCCCGCCCACCGACGAGCGGGAGTCGGGCCGCTCCCCCGGGTTCGAGAACCTCCCCGCCATCGTCGCCGCGGCCGCCTCGCTGCGGGCTGTCCGGGCGGAGGCCGCCGCGGAGGCGGAGCGGCTGCGGGGGCTGGTGGACCGGATCCGGGCGCGAGTGCCGGAGCTGGTGCCGGAGGTCGAGGTGGTCGGCGATCCGGAGCGGCGGCTGCCGCATCTGGTGACCTTCTCCTGTCTCTATGTCGACGGAGAGGCGCTTCTCCATGAGCTGGACCGCGCGGAGTTCTCGGTCTCGTCCGGCTCCTCCTGCACTTCGTCCACCCTGACCCCGAGCCATGTGCTGCGGGCCATGGGGGTGCTGTCCGAGGGCAATGTCCGGGTCTCGCTTCCGCTCGGTACGGCCGAGGCGGAGGTGGAGCGGTTCCTGGAGGTGCTTCCGGGGGTGGTGACACAGGTGCGGGAGCGCCTGGGTGCGCCGAAGTCCGCCCAGGCCGCCGTCACCCCGGACGCCGAGCCCGAGCCCGAGGTCGCGCTGGTGGTCGACTCACTCGGCAAGCGGTGCCCGATCCCGGTGATCGAACTGGCCAAGGTGATCGACGAGGTGCCGGTGGGCGGTGTGGTGGTGGTGCTGTCCGACGACGAGGCGGCCCGGCTGGACATCCCGGCCTGGTGCCAGATGCGGGGCCAGACCTACGAGGGCGAGCGGGCGGCCGACCGGGGCGTGGCCTACCGGGTGCGCCGCCGCGCCTAGGCCCTGTCCGGGGGATCTTCGCGCCTGTGACATCAGCGGCTGCCGCCGCGGGGCCCGCGGCGTCTGGTGCAGGGGGTACCTCCCAGCGGTAGCTGGGGGCGCCGTGCCAGGCGTCGCGGGCCCGCGAAGATCCGCCGGACAGGGCCTAGACCCCGGCGGGACCCATGGGGCGCCGGCGGGCCCACGAGGCCACGGGCGGAGCCACGGCAGGGCCCAGGGAACGACAGCCCCCTGGGCGCCCAGCGGGGTTCAGGGGAGGTGGGGCGCGATCTCGCCCGCCGCCTCATGGCCGTACGCCTTGGCGAAGCGCTCCATGAAGTGGCCCCGGCGCAGCTCGTATTCCTGGGTGCCGACCGTCTCGATGACCAGCGTCGCCAGCATGCAGCCCACCTGGGCGGCGCGCTCGAGCGAGAGGTTCCAGGACAGACCGGAGAGGAAGCCCGCGCGGAAGGCGTCGCCGACGCCGGTCGGGTCGGCCTTCTGGTCCTCCTCCGGGCAGCCGACGACGACGGGCTCTTCGCCCTCGCGGTCGATGCGCACGCCCTGCGCGCCCAGCGTGGTGACCCGGGTGCCGACCTTGGAGAGGATCTGCTCCGCGGTCCAGCCGGTCTTGGTCTCGATCAGCGCGGCCTCGTACTCATTGGTGAACAGGTACTCCGCGCCGCCGATCAGCAGCCGGATGTCCTCCCCGTCCATGCGGGCGAGCTGCTGGGAGGGGTCGGCGGCGAAGGGGATGCCGCGCGAGCGGCACTCCTCGGTGTGGCGGACCATGGCCTCCGGGTCGTCCGCGCTGATCAGCACGAGGTCGAGGCCGCCGGCGCGCTCCGCGACCGGCTGCAGCTCGATCTGGCGGGCCTCGCTCATGGCGCCGGTGTAGAAGGACGCGATCTGGTTGTGATCGGCGTCGGTGGTGCAGACGAAGCGCGCGGTGTGCTTGACCTCGGAGATCCGGACGGACGCGGTGTCCACACCGTGCCGGTCCAGCCAGGCGCGGTAGTCGGCGAAGTCCTCACCTGCCGCGCCGACCAGGATCGGGCTCAGGCCGAGCACGCCCATGCCAAAACAGATGTTGGGGCCGACCCCTCCACGGCGGACATCGAGCGTGTCCACCAGGAAGGAGAGGGAGACCGTATGCAGCTGATCGGCGACCAGCTGATCGGCGAAGCGGCCGGGGAAGGACATCAGATGGTCGGTGGCGATGGAGCCGGTTACGGCAATACGCACGGAGTCGCTCCTGCGGGGCGGAGAGATCGGACGCTTCACGCTATCTGCTCAGCCCTGTCCATACGAACGGAAGAAACTACCCAATAGTAGGGCTTTCTTCACCGGCACCCGCTGAATACGGTGCGTGGACGGGGGTACGCGTCGGCGACCCCCATGGACCAGGAGGCACCATGCCCCAGCACCTCAGCCCGGCCCTTCCCGCCACCGGAGCCATCGAGCCCGAGTATCTGGAGGAGCTGCGCGGCGACGGTGCCCGGATGGCGCCGCACTGGGCGGCCACCGTATCGCCTCCCGCCAGGCATGTTTCACCGGTCGCCCCCTCCCGCATCCGGGGGATCAGCGTGCCCGCGGCATCGGCCGATCTGCTGGCCGGCATGTCGGACTACGGCGACTGAAGGAACCGGGCGCGCCTCGGCTCCGTCTCATCGGCATCTCCTCGCGAGGGATGGGACCGTAGAACGTGAGCGGAGCCAAAGGAGCGAAACGGTGAGCACCGAGGACACCGACACCCCGCAGACCCCCGACGACACTCCCCGACCGCGCCGGCGCTCGCCGCTGGCCGTCGTATCGGTGGCGGCCGCGGTGCTGGTCGCCGGAGGTGGCGGCGCCTACTGGGCCTCCACAGCGGCGGACGGCAGCACCCGGGGTCCGGGTGCGGCGGGCGAGGACGGAGCGCCCAAGCCCCTCGCACTGGACGCCTACGCCTCTCCGGGCGGCGAGCGAGGAGGGAACGAGGGCATCGCGCCCGGTGAGCCCGATCCACAGGGCGGCCGCTACGTCGTCACGGGCAAGCTGCCGGACGGGCCGAAGGAGGCCCCGGTCTACCTGACCGACCCGAAGGTCACCAAGGCCGATGTGGCGCGGCTGGCGAAGGCGCTGGACGTCTCCGGCAGCCCCCGCGCCGACCACGGGTACTGGAAGGTCGGCGGCGCCCCGGACGCGAGCGGCCCCACGCTGCGGGTGAGCCAGAACGGCCCGGGCAGCTGGTCGTACTCGCGCTATGGGTCGCCGGGCGGTACGTCCTGCGTCCATCCGGACGAGAAGCCGGACGCGAAGAAGGCCGCCCGGACCGACAAGGGCGATGGGGCGGACAAGCCCGACAAGAGCTGCCCGTCCTACCGCGACGGCGACAAGCGCGGCGACAACGGCGCCGCCGAGGGCCGCGACAAGGCCGTGTCCGAGGAGACGGCCGAGCGCGCCGCCGAGCCGGTGCTCAAGGCGCTCGGGCTGTCGGACGCGAAGCTGGACGCGAGTGGCCTCTACGGCGCCGTGCGGATGGTGAACGCCGATCCGAAGGTGGGCGATCTGCCCACCTACGGCTGGGGGACCAATCTGCAGGTCGGCGCCGACGGCCAGCTGGTCGGCGGCAGCGGCACGCTGGCGAAGCCCAAGGAGGACGACGCCTATCCGCTGCTCAGCGCGGAACAGGCGCTGGAGCGGCTCAACTCGACGTCGGCCAAGGGCGATGGCCCGTCGGGCAAGGTGGACGTACGCAAGGTGACGTTCGGCCTCGCCTCGCACATGGTGGACGGCCGGCGGGCGCTGGTGCCGTCGTGGATCTTCGAGACCAAGCCGACCGGGACCAACCGGGTGGCGGTCACCCTCCCCTACCCCGCGGTGAAGCCGGAGTTCATCAAGAAGGCCGAGAAGCCGGGCCACTCCCCGTCGACCCGGCCGGGCAAGGGGAACCGGACCTCCAAGCCGGATGACATCACCTCGTACAGCGTGGACGGCAAGACCCTGACGCTGCGGTTCTGGGGCGGTGTCTGCAACACCTACTCGGTCTCCGCGAAGGAGACCTCGAAGCAGGTGACGCTGGAGCTCAAGAGCAAGCCGACCCATCCGGGGCGGGCCTGCATCCTCATCGCCAAGCAGCTGGACCGGAAGGTGACGCTGAAGGAGCCGCTGGACGGCCGGAAGGTCGTGGACGGGTCCACCGGTGAGACGGTGCCGCTGCGGAAGTGAGCGGACCGCGAGAGCTGCGGCAGGACACGCGGAAGGGGGCGGGCCCGGTGGGCCCGCCCCCTTCCGTTTCGCTGTTTTCCGCCGCGCCGGGGCTCAGCTGAAGGAGTCGCCGCAGGCGCAGGAACCCGTGGCGTTCGGGTTGTCGATGGTGAAGCCCTGCTTCTCGATGGTGTCGACGAAGTCGATCGAGGCACCGCCCAGGTACGGGGCGCTCATGCGGTCGGTCACGACCTTGACGCCGCCGAAGTCCTTGACGACGTCGCCGTCGAGCGAGCGCTCGTCGAAGAAGAGCTGGTAGCGCAGGCCGGAGCAGCCGCCGGGCTGGACGGCGACGCGCAGCGCGAGGTCGTCGCGGCCCTCCTGCTCCAGCAGGCTCTTGACCTTCGACGCGGCGGCGTCGGACAGGATGATGCCCTCGCTCGCGGTGGTCTCGTCCTGAACGGTCATCTGCTTCTCTCCCGGGTCGTACGGACTACTTGCCGATGGAACCAACCAACGGCGTCCCGGATTCATTCCGGGCCCAGCGCTTATCTCCTGTTGCCCTTCATGCTCGCATACGGGTGGACGCACCGGAATGCGTCACATCGACACAATGTCTCTCGTCAAAGTGACGTGAAGCGGCTATGATAGATAGCGTCATTCTGACGATTAGGGTTTCCAGCGAAGAAAGAAGGGTGCGTGACGTGACCACCGCCCAGCCCCTCGACGTGCAGCCGACCCCGCTCGCTCTGCTGCTTCTCGGCCGGGAGGCCGACCCCCGCAGCGAGCGCGGCGTGGAGTGCCCGGGAGACCTTCCGGCGCCCTCCGACCCGGATCTGGTGGCACGCGCCCGCGCGGCCAAGGAGAAGCTCGGGGACAAGGTCTTCGTCCTCGGTCACCACTACCAGCGCGACGAGGTCATCGAGTTCGCCGATGTCACCGGTGACTCCTTCAAGCTCGCCCGGGACGCCGCCGCGCGACCGGACGCCGAGTACATCGTCTTCTGCGGTGTGCACTTCATGGCCGAGTCCGCCGACATCCTCACCACCGAGGCCCAGCAGGTCGTCCTCCCCGATCTGGCGGCCGGCTGCTCGATGGCCGACATGGCCACGGCCGAGCAGGTCGCCGAGTGCTGGGAGGTGCTGACCGAGGCGGGCGTCGCGGAGGCGACGGTGCCCGTCTCGTACATGAACTCCTCGGCCGACATCAAGGCGTTCACCGGCAAGCACGGCGGCACGATCTGCACCTCCTCCAATGCCAAGCGGGCGCTGGAGTGGGCGTTCCAGCAGGGCCAGAAGGTGCTGTTCCTGCCCGATCAGCATCTCGGGCGCAATACGGCGGTCCGCGACATGGGCATGTCGCTGGAGGACTGCGTCGTCTACAACCCGCACAAGCCGAACGGCGGGCTCACCCCCGAGCAGCTGCGCGCCGCGACGATGATCCTGTGGCGCGGCCACTGCTCGGTACACGGCCGCTTCTCGCTGGACTCGGTCAACGATGTGCGCGAGCGGATACCGGGTGTGAACGTGCTGGTGCACCCCGAGTGCAAGCACGAGGTCGTGGCGGCGGCCGACTACGTGGGCTCGACCGAGTACATCATCAAGGCCCTGGAGGCCGCCCCCGCCGGTTCGAAGTGGGCGATCGGCACGGAACTGAACCTCGTACGGCGCCTGGCCAATCGTTTCGCCGACCAGGGCAAGGAGGTCGTCTTCCTCGACAAGACGGTCTGCTTCTGCTCGACCATGAACCGGATCGATCTGCCGCATCTGGTCTGGGCGCTGGAGTCGCTGGCGGCCGGCAAGGTGGTCAACCGCATCCAGGTCGACCAGGAGACGGAGCACTTCGCCAAGCTGGCCCTGGAGCGGATGCTGGCGCTGCCGTAGGCAGCGTAGTTCGGCGGTGGGGGCGGGGCGCACGATCGTGGCACCCGCGGCGGGCTGCTTCCCCCTCCCCGCCCCTTCCCACAACTGGGGCTTCGCCCCAGCCCCCGCTGGGGTCCGGGGGCGAAGCAGCCCCTGCCACGCGCGGAGCCTCATATCGATGCCGCGGGAAGGGGCGGGGGCGGGTGGCGGACGGCCGCACGCTCTCCCAGATCAGCGGCACGCGGGGGCGGGCGGTCGCGCCGGACTCCCCCGGCACCGGCCCGACTGCACCCGGCTGTTCTACCTCCCGCCGGGCGCGGCCGCCGCCGGACTCCCGGCCCCGGCCAGGAGGGGTTCAGGGGCGGAGCCCCTGGATCGGGAAGGGGCGGGGAGGGGAACAACGCCTGCCGGACAGCCCTACGCGCCCGCGCGGACCAGCCCCGTCTCGTAGGCGATCACCACAAGCTGGGCGCGATCGCGGGCGCCCAGCTTGGCCATCGCGCGGTTGACATGCGTCTTGACCGTAAGCGGGCTGACCTCCAGCCGGGCGGCGATCTCGTCGTTGGACAGCCCGCCCCCGACCTGGACCAGGACCTCGCGCTCGCGGACGGTGAGGGCGTCCAGCCGTGCGGCGTCGTAGGCGCCCTCGTCGCCGCTCCCGTCGCCCTGGGCCAGGAAGCGGGCGATCAGCCCCTTGGTCGCGGCCGGGGACAGCAGCGCCTCGCCGGCCGCCGCGATGCGGATCGCCGCGAGCAGCTCATCGGGTTCGGCGCCCTTGCCGAGGAAGCCGCTGGCTCCCGCCCGCAGTGAGTCCACCACGTACTCGTCGACCTCGAAGGTGGTCAGCATGACCACCCGGACGTCCGCCAGCCGCGGATCCTCGGTGATCATGCGGGTCGCGGCCAGCCCGTCCGTACCGGGCATCCGGATGTCCATCAGGACGACATCGGCCCCCCGGGTACGGGCGATCTCCACCGCCTGCGCGCCGTCGGACGCCTCCCCCACCACCTCCATGTCCGCCTCGGAGTCCACCAGGACGCGGAACGCGCTGCGCAGCAGCGCTTGATCGTCCGCGAGCAGTACCTTGATCGTCATCAGTCCCCTCCCCTACGCGGCTGCAGAGGAAGTCTCACCCGCACCCGGAAACCGCCCTCGGGCAGGGGTGCCGCCTCGCAGCTGCCGCGCAGCGCGGCCACCCGCTCGCGCATGCCCAGCAGGCCGTGTCCGCCGCCGCCGGTCTCCTCCCCGGGCGCAGGGGGCTCCCCCTCCGGCCCCTCGGGCCGCGTCCCCGCTCCGTCGTCCTCGACCGTGATCTCCAGGGCGCTCCCGGGAGCGCCCCCGACACGGGCGATACGGACCTCGGCCGTGGCCCCGGGCCCGGCGTGCTTGTGCACATTGGTCAGCGCCTCCTGGACGACCCGGTAAGCCGTGAGGTCCACCGAGCCCGGCAGCGGGCCCAGCGCCTCCGGCGGCTCCGCCCGGACCCGGACCCGCATCCCGGCCCGTACGAAGCCGTCCACGAGCTGGTCCAGGACGCCGAGGCCGGGGGCCGGTTCGGTGGGGGCGGCGGGGTCGCCGTACTGCCGCAGCAGGCCGACCGTGGCGCGCAGCTCGTCCAGCGCCGAGCGGCTCGCCTGCCGTACGTGGGCGAGCGCCTCCTTGGCCTGGTCCGGGCGGTTGTCCATGACATGGGAGGCGACCCCGGCCTGGACGTTGACCAGCGCGATGTGATGGGCCACGACATCGTGCAGCTCACGGGCGATCCGCAGCCGCTCCTCGGCGACCCGGCGGCGCGCCTCCTCCTCACGGGTGCGCTCGGCGCGGACCGCCCGCTCCTCGATGGCGGCGATGTACGCGCGCCGGCTGCGCACCGCGTCGCCGGTGGCCGCGGCCAGTCCGGCCCAGGCGAACAGGCCCCAGTTCTCCTGCGAGTACCAGGGGTTGAGCGCGAAGAGCATCCCGGCCCCGGTGAGCAGGACGGCCGTGGCGGCGCCGAGCCGCCAGGTGGTGGGGCGGTCGGTGCGGGTCGCGGCGGTGTAGAGCGCCACCACCACCCCGAACACGATCGAGGTGCGCGGCGGACCTTCGTCATTGGTGACGATCTCGACGAGGGTGAGGGCGACGGTGAAGGCGAGCACCCCGCGGGGCAGATCGCGGCGGAACACCAGCGAGGCGGCGACGAGCACGGCCAGCACCACGAAGAGGGGGCCCAGCGGCTGGTCGCGCATGCGCGGACCGGCCACCGCTCCGATCAGGATCAGCGCGAGGACCCCGATCGCCATCAGGGTGTCCAGGGCGCGGGGGTGGGCACACAGCCAGCGGTGCGGACGGGCCAGACCCGGCCCGACGGCGAGGGGAGTCACGGAATCCAACGGTAAGGGCCGCCGCGGGCCGCCCGGCTTCATGGGCGGGCCCGTACCCGGCCGGTGAGGGGAGGCACGACCTGTGCTGGAGTGTGGTCCGGGGGTGCGCCGCACTAGCCCGGAATGAGGCCGTCGTCCTTGAGTATCGCCTTGACTTCCTCGAGGGTCGCCTCCGCCGCGGGGAGGATCAGCTCGGACGGCTGGAGCGCGTCGTCGGGCAGGGGCTCACCGGCCGAGCGCACCGCGTCCAGCAGCGCGCCCAGGGTCTTCCGGAAGCCTTCGTGATCGCCGCCCTCGATCTCGGCGAGCAGCTCGTCGTCCAGCCTGTTCAGTCCGGGCAGATGGCTTTCGGCCACCCGCACCTGGCCCTCCCCCATGATCCGTACGATCATGACGACCTCCTTGGAGACCTCGCCCAGGCGGGGCGCGGGTTACTGCTTGTCGAACTTGTGCGGGGTCTGGGACTGCTGGGCCTCGTCCGTCTTACCGCCCTCGATCGCCTGCTGCGGACTGCCGCCGGCCAGCTCGGCCTTCATCCGCTGCAGCTCCAGCTCCACGTCCGTACCGCCGGAGATCCGGTCGAGCTCGGCCGCGATGTCGTCCTTGGCCATGCCGGACTGGTCGTCCAGGGCGCCGGAGGCCAGCAGCTCGTCGATGGCGCCCGCGCGGGCCTGCAGCTGCGCCGTCTTGTCCTCGGCACGCTGGATCGCCATGCCGACGTCGCCCATCTCCTCGGAGATGCCGGAGAACGCCTCGCCGATACGGGTCTGTGCCTGGGCCGCGGTGTAGGTGGCCTTGATGGTCTCCTTGCGCGTGCGGAAGGCGTCGACCTTGGCCTGCAGCCGCTGGGCGGCCAGGGTCAGCTTCTCCTCCTCGCCCTGCAGCGTCTGGTGCTGGGTCTCCAGGTCGGTGACCTGCTGCTGCAGCGCGGCGCGGCGGGAGAGCGCCTCGCGGGCCAGGTCCTCTCGGCCGAGCGCGAGCGCCTTGCGCCCCTGCTCCTCCAGCTTGGTGGACTGGCCCTGCAACTGGTTGAGCTGCAGCTCCAGGCGCTTGCGCGAGGTCGCCACGTCGGCAACGCCACGCCGCACCTTCTGGAGCAGCTCAAGCTGTTTCTGGTACGAGTAGTCGAGGGTCTCGCGCGGGTCCTCGGCCCGGTCCAGGGCCTTGTTGGCCTTCGCGCGGAAGATCATCCCCATACGCTTCATGACACCGCTCATGGGCCTCGCGCGCCCCCTTCTGACGGACGTGTGACTCCGGCACTCCAACAGACCCAGCCTACGGGGCCTGCTTCCATTACCGCACTGTTCGAGCCCGCTCGCGCTCCTCCTGCAGGACGATCAGAGCGCGGCGGCCTCCGGCGCAAGGAGGAGTGTGTCCCCTGTGTCCCGATAGTGTCCCGATACGGCGGGACTCCGTTGCCCGATCGTTCCCCCTGAGGCTGGGGCGCACACTCCGCAACCCGTACCCTTGGCCCTGTGTTCCGAAGCCGTTCCAAGGATGAGCAGGCCGCTACCACCAAGGTGACCGCGGACCAGCCGCAGCAGACCCGTGACCCGCAGGCGCCCAAGGGCCGCCCCACTCCCAAGCGGAGCGAGGCCCAGACGCAGCGCCGCAGCCTGGCGAAGACGCCGGCCAACCGTAAGGACGCCTCCAAGCGTGCCCGCGAGGCCCGCCGCGCCGATCTGGCCAAGCAGCGCGAGGCGCTGGCCGGGGGCGACGAGCGGTATCTGCCGGCCCGCGACAAGGGTCCGGTGCGGCGCTTCGCCCGCGACTTCGTGGACTCGCGGTTCTCCGTCGCCGAGTACTTCTTGCCGCTCGCGGTGGTCATCCTGATCCTGAGCATGATCCAGGCCGGTGCCATGCAGAGCTATGTGCTGCTGCTGTGGATGGTGGTCATCGTCCTGATCGTGATCAACTCCATCTTCTTCGGCTTCCAGCTCAAGCGGCAGCTGCGTCGGCGCTTCCCCGACGAGAATCTGCGCGGTGCGGTGGCGTACGCCCTGATGCGCACCCTCCAGATGCGCCGACTGCGGCTGCCCAAGCCGCAGGTCAAGCGCGGGGAGCGGCCCTGAGCGGCAGACCCTCCGGCTTCACCGGCGGGGCGCCCGGCTGGCTGAGCCACCTCGGGGGCCTGCGGAACACCGTCCGGCAGGCGCTGGTCGCCCGCCAGCTCGATGAGCAGATCACCGCCCGCTTCCCGGTGGGACAGCGGCTGCGGGTGCTCGACGTGGGCGTCGGCCAGGGCACCCAGGCCCTGCGGCTGGCCCGCGCGGGCCATGAGGTCACCGGGCTGGAGTCCGACCCCACCATGCTGGAGACGGCCCGCACCGCGCTCGCCGACGAGCCCGAGGGCATCCGACGACGCGTACGGCTCCTGGAGGGCGACGGCCGGGAGACCGGAGCACACTTCTTGCCGGGCGCCTTCGACGTGGTGCTGTGCCACGGGGTGCTGATGTACCTGCCCGAACCGGATCCGCTGCTCGCCGGGCTGGCCCGGGTGCTGGCCCCCGGCGGTCTGCTCTCCCTGCTGGTGCGCAACGGTGACGCGCTGGCGATGCGGCCGGGGCTGGCCGGGGACTGGGACACGGCGCTGACCGCCTTCGACTCCCCCTCGTACACCAACCGGATCGGGCTGCCGGTGCGCGCCGACCGGCGCGAGGAGCTGACCGAGACCCTGACCGCGATCGGCGCGCCGCTGCGCGCCTGGTACGGCGTGCGGGTCTTCACCGACCTCGCCCCGGACGACGCCGAGCCGCCCGGCTCCCCGGAGTGGGAGCGGCTGCTGGCGGCCGAGGAGCGGGCCGGCCGCACCGATCCGTACCGCGCGGTGGCGGCGCTGCTGCATCTGTGCGGGGTACGCGGCTGATCCGGCGACGGGGTGGCGGTGTCCACCGCCACCCCGCGCGGGTGATGTCGGGCGCGCCCGCCTGCGCCTCGGCGCGCCTGCCCTACTCGGTGCGTTGGGCTACTCTGCGCGTTTGCCTATCCGGCTCGTTTGCCTATCCGGCGCGTTTGTCCCTCAGGCGCTTTGTCTACTCGCCGCGCAGGCTCATCGGGCCGTAGATCTTCGTACCGTCCTCGAAGAGCGTCACCTGCTCCGCGCCTCCTTCGAGGAGCGCCCGCCACTCCTCACCGATCCACGACTCCGCGTCCCCCTGGGTCGGGAACTCCTCCGGCTGCACCGCGGGCTTCGTCTCCGCCCCGTCGGACTTCTCGAACCGCCATGTCCAAGCCATTCCAGCCTCCTCCATCCCGCCGGCCCACAGGTGATACCCGCCGGTCCACAGGTGATGTCTGCCCGCAGCCTAGGTGACTGATCACTCCGTACGGGGTGGCCCCGCGCGACCCGTGGGATCGGACGCGAGACGATCGGGGCGTGGAACTCACTCTTCTGGGCACCGGAGCCCCCGACGGGCTGCCGCGCCACGGCTGTCCCTGCGCCTCCTGTGCCGCCGCCGTCGGCGAGGAGGCGCGGGCCGCCACCTCGCTGCTGATCGACGGCGCGCTGCTGATCGACCTCACCCCGGGGGCCGCCTTCGCCGCCGCGCGGGCCGGCCACTCGCTGGTCGGCGTCCGGCAGGTGCTGCTCTCCCATCCGCACGCGGGTCCGGCCGTCGAGTTCCCGGCCGGACTGCCGGCGCCGGGGCGGGTGCCGGACGGCCGCACGCTGCCCCTGATCAGCGGTCACCGGGTGCGGGCGGTCGCGCTGGACTCCCCCGGTACCGGCTACGAGGTCACCGGCCCCGGCAGCACCCGGCTGCTGTATCTGCCGCCGGGCGCCGCCGCCGCGGGCCTCGCCGACCCGGCCGAGCCGTACGACATGGTGCTGCTCGATGTGCTGGGCCGCCCCGACGCCCTGGCCGCCCTGCGCGCCTCGGGGGCCGTGGGCGCCACCACCGACGTCCTGGCCGTCCATATCGACCACACCACCCCGCCCGGCCGGGAGCTGCACCGCCGTCTGGCCACGGCGGGCGCGCGGGCGGTGCCCGACGGGCGGACGCTGATCGTCGGCGAGTACTCCGCGGTACCGGATCTGCCGCGCCGCACGCTGGTGCTGGGCGGCGCCCGGTCCGGCAAGTCCCTGGAGGCGGAACGGCGGCTGGCCGCCTTCCCCGACGTCCTGTACGTCGCCACGGGCGGCACCCGCGAAGGCGACCCCGAGTGGGCCGCCCGCGTCGCCGCCCACCGCGAGCGCCGCCCCGGCTCCTGGCGCACCACCGAGACCTGCGATCTGACACCCCTGCTCGCCGAGGACGGCCCACCGCTGCTCATCGACTGCCTGGCGCTGTGGCTCACCGACGCGATGGACTCCGTGAACGCCTGGGACGACGAGAAGTGGGCGAACGGCGGCGAACGCACCCTCCGCGAGCGGGTGTCCGCCCTCGTCGCCGGGGTCCGCGCCACCAACCGTACGGTGGTCGCGGTGAGCAACGAGGTCGGCTCCGGCGTCGTCCCCGCGACCGCCTCCGGCCGCCGCTTCCGCGATGAACTGGGCCGGTTGAACGCGACGTTCGCCGAGGAGTGCGAGCAGGTGCTGCTGGTGGTGGCCGGGCAGGCGCTGACGCTGCGCGGCTGAGCCGTGCCGTGGCCGGGTCCCGGCTGCCCCGGGCCGGGCCCCGGGCGACCCGAGTTGAGTTCCGGGCCGGATCCCGGATGCCCCGGGCCGGGTCGGATCCCGGATGCCCCAAAGTAGGGGCCGGGCCGGATCCCGGATGCCCCGAGACGAGGCCCGGGCGGCCCAAGCCGGGCGGGGTCGGGGCGGGGCCGGGCCGGGCCTGGCCGGACGGCCCCGTACCTCAACCGCCGGGCCTCGTACCGCTTCCCGCCCCGCCCGGTAGGGTTCGGCAGGTGAGTGCTCTCAATCTCGATGACTTCGTCGACCTGATCGAGCGCCCCGACGGGGGCATCCGGCGTGACGCCGAGGAGCGCCGCGAGCGGCTCTCGGTGCCGCCGGGCGCGCTCGGGCGCCTGGACGAACTGGGCGAATGGCTCGCCGCCGCGCAGCAGCGGGTGCCGGTCAAGCCCGTCGAGCAACCCCGCGTCATCCTCTTCGCGGGCGACCACGGCATCTCCGACCTC
Organism: Streptomyces sp. NPDC007875; assembly: GCF_042868035.1. Taxonomy (NCBI): domain Bacteria; kingdom Bacillati; phylum Actinomycetota; class Actinomycetes; order Kitasatosporales; family Streptomycetaceae; genus Streptomyces; species Streptomyces sp. NPDC007875. The sequence goes on from NZ_JBIADZ010000004.1 coordinate 401,669, forward strand.
GGCGTCTCCGCCCGCCCCGCCGGGAGCGCCCACCGTCTGGTCCGCGCCGTGCTCGACGGCGAGAGCCCGGCCGCCATCCTCGCCGCCCGCCTCGGCGCGTCCGTCCGTGTCATCGACATGGCGCTGGACTGCGACCCCGAGGACCTCCCGGAGGAGGTCACCCGCCACCGCGTACGCCGCGGCTCCGGCCGACTCGACGTCGAGGACGCGCTCACCCTGGACGAGGCCGAACGGGCCTTCCGCACCGGGATGGCCATCGCCGACGAGGAAGCGGACTCCGGCACCGACCTCCTCGTCCTCGGCGACCTCAGCGTCGGCGGCACCACCGCGGCGGCCACGCTGATCGCCGCGCTGTGCGGTACGGACGCGTCCGTGGTCACCGGCCGCGGCGGGGCCGCCATCGACGACCTCGCCTGGATGCGCAAATGCGCCGCGATCCGCGACGGGCTGCGCCGGGCCCGCCCGGTGCTCGGCGATCAGCTCCAACTGCTGGCCACGGTCGGCGGTGCCGACCTCGCCGCGATCACCGGCTTCCTGCTGCAGAGCGCCGTACGCCGCACCCCCGTGATCCTCGACGGCGTCGTCTCGGCGGCCTGCGCGCTGGTCGCCCAGCGGGTGGCGTTCCGCGCCCCCGACTGGTGGCTGGCCGGTCAGGCCAGCGGCGAACCCGGCCAGGAGAAGGCGCTCGACCGCATCGCCCTCACGCCGCTGCTCGACCATGGCGTCACGGTCGGCGAGGGCACGGGGGCATTGCTCGCCCTGCCGCTGGTGCAGGCGGCGGCGGCGCTGCACGCGGAACTTCCGGAGAGCTCGGCGGGCTCTGAGAGCTCGGCGGGCTCCGAGGCCTCGGAGGACAACGGCTAGGGGAGTCCGGCGGGTCTTTCCCCACCCCGCCCCTTCCCGATACCAGGGGCTCCGCCCCTGGACCCCCGGCCTGCCACGCGGCGGACCGCACATCGCGGCCGCGAGAAGGCGCGGGGAGGCGAGCAGCCAGCCCGCTCGGCCCGTTACCAGTGGCTTTGCCCCCGGAGCCCGGGGTCCGGGGGCAAAGCCCCACCACGCGACGGAGCCGCATACCGCTGCCGCGAGAAGGCGCGGGGAGGCGAGCAGCCAGCCCGTCCGCGCCCGTTGCCAGAGGCTCGCCCCCGGAACCGGGGTCTGGGGCAGAGCCCCGGTTACGGGAAGGGGCGGGGAGGGGAGGGGAACAGCCCGCCGCAGGCGTCACGAACCGTCGGGCATCCCCTACGCGCAGGGCCCTACCCGAAGGTCAGGACCACCAGCGCCATCGTGGCGGCCGTCTCCGCGAGCGCGCCGAAGACATCGCCGGTCACCCCGTCGAGCCGGCGGCGGCAGTGGTGCAGGAGGAGTTCGGCGGCCGCCAGTGCGGCCAGGGCGGCGAAGGCGTGCCGGACGACCGCGTACGGGCCGAAGGGGATGGCCACCACCGCACAGCCGACCACCACCACCGCCGCCACCACACCTGCGGAACGCCACGCCACCGTGCCCGCGACCGCCGCGCCCAGCCCTTCCGGCCGCGCCGCCGGAACGCCCACGCGGGCCGCGAGCGTCAGGGCGCAGCGCGCGGCGACACCGGCCACGGCCGCCCCGACCGCGCCGTGCGCCCAGCTCTGCCCGTAGAGCTGGGCCAGGGCCGCCACTTGGCCGAGCAGGACGAACAGCAGCGTGATCACGCCGAACGGCCCGATGTCCGACCGCTTCATGATGCGCAGCGCGTCCTCGGCGGGTTTGCCGCTGCCGAGCCCGTCCGCGGTGTCGGCGAGCCCGTCGAGATGGAGGCCGCGGGTCAGTACGGCGGGTATCGCGGCGGTGGCGACGGCTGCCAACAGCGCCCCACCGCCCAGGAACAGCAACACCCCACCCACCGCGGCCGCGCACAGCCCCACGGTCAGCCCGGCCAACGGAGCGCACAGCATCCCCGTGTGCGCGGCCTCCCGGCCCCACCGTGTGCCCCGTACGGGCAGCACCGTAAGCGTGCCGAAGGCGAAGCGGATCCCGTCGGCCCAGGGGGCACGCGGAGCGTGCGCGGGCGGCGGATCGTAGGCGGGCCGCGGCGGATGCTCCGGCCGGTCAGGGTGCTCCGACTCCTCGGAGGGCTCGGAGTTTTCCGCGTTCTGGGGCTCGGCCCCGGCTTCCGGCGAGTGTGCGGACGGCTGCGACTGCGGCTGCGGCGGCTCCGGCGTGGTGTCCATCGCGCGGAAGGCTATCCCGGCCACCCCCATCCGGTAAGCCCGAGGGCACACCCCTGTTGGGCCAAGCCGCAGGGTGTCGTGGCGCATTCGGGCCGTTGGGTCTTCCCGCGGGGGCACCTCCCAGCGGTAGCTGGGGGAGAACCGAGCCCTAAATAGGGCCTAGGCATACGATGCGGAGGGGCGCGGCCTACAACCCATATCGGCCGACGAACTATCGGAAGAGGGACCCGACCACTGTGACTGCTCTGACTCTCAGCACCTCGTCCGCCGCGGCACTGCGCGCGGACGCCGTCGTCGTCGGCGTGGCGAAGGGGGCCAAGGGCCCCGTCGTCGCCGCCGGCGCCGAGGCCGTGGACAAGGCGTTCGGCGGAAAGCTGGCCGCCGTTCTGGAGACGCTCGGCGCGACCGGCGCCGAGGGCGAGGTGACCAAGCTGCCCGCCGCGTCCGGCCTCAAGGCCCCAGTCGTGCTGGCGGTCGGGCTGGGCGACATCCCGGCCAAGGGCGACGGCTATGACGCCGAGACGCTGCGCCGGGCCGCGGGGGCGGCCGCCCGCGCGCTGTCCGGTTCGAAGAAGGGCGCGTTCGCGCTGCCGATCGAGGACGTGGCGGGCGCCGGCGCCGTGGCCGAGGGCGCGCTGCTCGGGGCGTACACGTACGACAAGGGCAACGGCAACGGCGGCAGCGCCAAGAACGCCAAGAACGCCAAGGACACCGACAAGAAGAACAACGGCCCGCTCGCCGAGGTCGCCCTCGTCGGCGGCAAGCCGCGTGACAAGGCGTACAAGGCGGCCGCCGAGCGCGCCACCGCCCTGGTCGAGGAGATCAACCGCGCCCGCGACCTGATCAACACCCCGTCCAACCTCCTCAACCCGGCCGACTTCGCGGCCGAGGCGGTCGCGGCCGCGAAGGAGCACGGCCTCAAGACCGAGGTGCTGGACGAGAAGGCGCTCAAGAAGGGCGGGTACGGCGGCATCCTCGGCGTGGGCCAGGGCTCGGAGGCCCCGCCGCGGCTGGTGCGGATCGCGTACACCCACCCCAAGGCGGAGAAGACGCTCGCCCTGGTCGGCAAGGGCATCACCTACGACTCGGGCGGTATCTCCCTCAAGCCGGCCGGTCACAACGAGACGATGAAGTGCGACATGAGCGGTGCCGCCGCCGTGTTCGCCACCGTCGTCGCCGCCGCCAGGCTGGGCCTGCGGGTCAACCTCACGGGCTGGCTGGCGCTGGCCGAGAACATGCCGTCGGGTTCGGCCACCCGCCCCGGCGATGTGCTGTCGATGTACGGCGGCAAGACCGTCGAGGTGCTGAACACCGACGCCGAGGGCCGGCTGGTGCTCGCCGACGCGATCACCCGCGCCGGTGAGGAGAAGCCGGACGCGATCGTGGACGTGGCGACGCTGACCGGTGCGATGGTTCTCGCGCTGGGCAACCGCACGTTCGGGATCATGACGAACGACGAGGCGTTCCGCACCTCGCTGCACGAGATCGCGGAGGAGGCCGGTGAGCAGTCCTGGCCGATGCCGCTGCCCACGCACCTGCGCAAGGGCATCGACTCCCCGGTCGCCGATCTGGCGAACATGGGTGAGCGCATGGGTGGCGGTCTGGTGGCCGGCATCTTCCTGAAGGAGTTCGTGGCGGACGGGATCACCTGGGGCCACCTGGACATCGCGGGTCCGGCCTTCAACGAGTCCGGTCCGTTCGGCTACACCCCCAAGGGCGGCACGGGCGCCGCGGTCCGCACCCTGGTGCGGCTGGCCGAGCGCGCCGCCGACGGCGATCTCGGCTGAGCCGAGCGCAACGCAGCGGCGCCCCGCGACAACGCATCGCGACCGCCGGGCCATAGGCCGAAAGTCCCGTCGATTTCGCCCTCAACGAAATCGACGGGGCACCGCGTTCCGGATACGCAGGAGTAACCCCTGAACTGGGGTCTGGAGATTTCTCACACAGCGGCCCCGCGTCCCGTCTCCTTCCAACAAGTGCGAAGATGTTGTCCCGGCAGGACAGGGCCCCCGACACCAGGGCCGACGTAAGAAGCGGCCGAACACACGCCGCCGCCCGGCCGACCAAGGCCGGCCCCGGCGCACCATGCATGGAGGACGTGACGTGGCGAACGACGCCAGCACCGTTTTCGACCTAGTGATCCTCGGAGGCGGTAGCGGCGGTTACGCCGCTGCCCTGCGCGCGGCGCAGCTGGGTCTGGACGTCGCCCTGATCGAGAAGGACAAGCTGGGCGGCACCTGTCTGCACCGTGGCTGCATCCCCACCAAGGCGCTGCTGCACGCCGGTGAGCTCGCCGACCAGGCCCGTGAGGGCTCGGAATTCGGCGTGAAGACCACCTTCGAGGGCATCGACATCGAGGGTGTGCACAAGTACAAGGACGGCGTGGTCTCGGGCCTGTACAAGGGTCTGCAGGGCCTGATCGCCTCCCGCAAGGTCACCTATGTGACGGGTGAGGGCCGGCTGTCCTCCCCGACCTCTGTCGATGTGAACGGTGAGCGTTACACCGGCCGCCACATCCTGCTGGCCACCGGTTCGGTGCCCAAGTCCCTCCCCGGCCTGGAGATCGACGGCAACCGGGTCATCTCCTCCGATCACGCGCTGGTGCTGGACCGCGTGCCGAAGTCCGCGGTCGTGCTGGGCGGCGGCGTCATCGGCGTCGAGTTCGCCTCCGCGTGGAAGTCCTTCGGGGCCGACATCACCATCGTCGAGGCGCTTCCCCACCTCGTCCCGGTCGAGGACGAGAGCAGCTCCAAGCTGCTGGAGCGCGCCTTCCGCAAGCGCGGCATCAACTTCTCCCTCGGCTCCCGCTTCTCCGGCGTCGAGTACACCGCCGACGGCGTCAAGGTCTCGCTGGAGAACGGCAAGACCTTCGAGGCCGAGCTGCTGCTGGTGGCCGTCGGCCGTGGCCCGGTCTCGCAGGGCCTGGGCTACGAGGAGGCCGGGGTCGCCATGGACCGCGGCTATGTCCTCGTCGACGAGTACATGCGGACCAACGTGCCGACCATCTCCGCCGTCGGCGACCTGGTCCCCACCCTCCAGCTGGCCCACGTCGGCTTCGCCGAGGGCATGCTGGTGGCCGAGCGGCTGGCGGGCCAGAACCCCGTTCCGATCGACTACGACGGCGTGCCGCGGGTGACCTACTGCCACCCCGAGGTCGCCTCCGTCGGCATCACCGAGGCCAAGGCCAAGGAGCTGTACGGTGCGGACAAGGTCGTCGCCCTGAAGTACAACCTCGCGGGCAACGGCAAGAGCAAGATCCTCAAGACCGCGGGCGAGATCAAGCTCGTGCAGGTACGGGACGGTGCCGTCGTCGGCGTCCACATGGTCGGTGACCGGATGGGCGAGCAGGTCGGCGAGGCTCAGCTGATCTACAACTGGGAGGCGCTGCCCGCCGAGGTCGCGCAGCTCGTCCACGCCCACCCCACTCAGAACGAGGCGCTCGGCGAGGCCCACCTGGCCCTGGCCGGCAAGCCGCTGCACTCCCACGACTGATCATCCCGAGCGCGAACCATCCGCAAAGATCGTTAAGGAGCAACCGAACACCATGGCGGTTTCCGTAACCCTGCCGGCGCTCGGCGAGAGCGTGACCGAGGGCACCGTCACCCGCTGGCTCAAGGCCGAAGGTGAGCGCGTCGAGGCCGACGAGCCCCTGCTCGAGGTGTCGACCGACAAGGTCGACACCGAGATCCCGGCCCCTTCGGCCGGTGTGCTGACGTCCATCAAGGTGGCCGAGGACGAGACGGTCGAGGTCGGCGCCGAGCTGGCCGTTATCGACGACGGCGGCGCGGCCCCGGCCGAGGCCCCCGCCCCCGCGGCCGAGCCCGCTCCGGCGGCTCAGCCCGAGCCCGCCCCGGCGCCCGCCGCCGAGGCACCTGCCCCCGCCCCTGCCGCCGCCGCTCCGGCCGGTGGCGCCGAGGGCACCGATGTGGTCCTGCCCGCGCTGGGCGAGTCGGTGACCGAGGGCACCGTGACCCGCTGGCTCAAGGAGGTCGGCGAGTCCGTCGAGGCCGATGAGCCGCTGCTCGAGGTCTCCACCGACAAGGTCGACACCGAGATCCCGGCCCCGGTCGCGGGCACCCTGCTGGAGATCCTGGTCGGCGAGGACGAGACCGCCGAGGTCGGCGCCAAGCTGGCCGTGATCGGTACGGCCAGTCAGGGGGCCGCCGCTCCGGCCGCCGCCCCCGCCCCGGCCGCCCCGGCCCCCGAGCCGGTCCAGGAGGCCCCGGCGCCCGCCCCGGCCCCGCAGGCCCCGAGCGCCCCCGCGCCGCAGGCCGTCACCCCGGAGCCGGTCGCCCCCGAGCCGGCCCCGGCCGCTCCGGCGCCCGCCCCGGCCCCGGCCGCGGCAGCCCCGTCGATCCCCGCTCCCGCGGCCCCCGAGGCCGAGGGCGCGTACGTCACCCCGCTGGTGCGCAAGCTGGCCGCCGAGAACAACGTGGACCTGTCCACCGTCAAGGGCACCGGCGTCGGCGGCCGCATCCGCAAGCAGGACGTCATCGCCGCCGCCGAGGCCGCCAAGGCCGCCGCCCAGGCTCAGGCCGCCCCGGCCGCCGCCGCGCCGAAGGCCGCCCCGCAGGCGGCGTCCCCGCTGCGTGGCCAGACCATCAAGATGCCGCGGATGCGCAAGGTCATCGGCGACAACATGATGAAGGCCCTGCACGAGCAGGCGCAGCTGACCAGCGTGGTCGAGGTGGATGTCACCAAGGTCATGCGGCTGCGCGCGCAGGCCAAGGACGCGTTCGCGCAGCGCGAGGGCGTCAAGCTCTCGCCGATGCCGTTCTTCGTGAAGGCCGCCGTCCAGGCGCTGAAGGCCCACCCGGCCGTCAACGCCCGGATCAACGACGACGGCACCATCACGTACTTCGACGTGGAGAACGTCGGTATCGCGGTGGACGCCGAGAAGGGCCTGATGACCCCGGTCATCAAGAACGCGGGCGACCTCAACATCGCCGGTATCGCCAAGAAGACGGCGGAGCTGGCGGGCAAGGTCCGCTCCAACAAGATCACCCCGGACGAGGTGTCCGGCGCCACCTTCACGATCAGCAACACCGGCTCGCGCGGCGCGCTGTTCGACACGATCATCGTGCCCCCGAACCAGGTCGCCATCCTGGGCATCGGCGCGACCGTCAAGCGCCCGGTGGTCATCGACCACCCGGAGCTGGGCGAGACCATCGCGGTGCGCAACATGACGTACGTGGCGCTCTCCTACGACCACCGCCTGGTGGACGGTGCCGACGCGGCCCGCTACCTGACGGCCGTCAAGGAGATCCTGGAGACCGGTGAGTTCGAGGTGGACCTCGGTCTCTGAGCCCTCCGAGGATCCCTCTGAGGCAGTGCCGCGCCCCGCACGGGTTTCCGTGCGGGGCGCGGTTTTCGTTACCGCAGTACCGGGATAATGGCTACTGTTCACCGCTGGTTCTAAGGAGCTCCCCATGGCCGCGCCCGTCGTCCACTCGCTGCGCGAGCAGATCCGCGAGCACATCGTGGAGGGCATCGTCAGCGGCCGCTGGAAGCCGGGCGAGCGGATCGTGGAGCGCAGGATCGCCACGGAGCTGGAGGTCAGCCAGACACCCGTACGGGAGGCGCTGCGGGAGCTGGAGTCGCTGCGGCTGATCGAGTCGGTTCCCAACAAGGGCGTCCGGGTGCGGAATCTGACCGCCTCCGACCTGGAGGAGATCTATCCGGTACGGGCCGGGCTGGAGCAGATCGCGGCGGAGCTGGCCGCGCCCGTGCTGGCCGAGGACACCTCCGCCCTGGAGCCCGAGGTGCGGGGGCTGTACGAGGCGGACCGTAAGGCCGACGCCGAGGCGCAGGTCCGGCACACCGTGGCGTTCCACCGGGAGCTGGTGCGGGCGTCGGGCAACAGCGTGCTGCTGCACACCTGGGAGTCGCTGGGCATCGAGATCTGGACGACGCTGTCGATCCGCTGGCTCGGCACCGTCCAGGAGTCGTACGCCGAGGAGCACCAGGCGGTGGTGGACGCCTTCAAGCGGCAGGACCCGAGGGTCGGCGAACTGGTCAAGGAACATGTCCTCGGCTGTGCACCGCGTGCCTAGTTTCGCGGCACGGAATGCCAATTTCGGCTTGTGGAGCACTTTTTCCTTGGCAGACCTTTGATCGATCATCGATCAGACTTACAGTCGGTTTCATGACCGATCTCGCACGCACGCGGCCGAGTGCGCTCGACCAGCTTCCCGACCGTGACCCCGAGGAGACCGCCGAATGGGGCGCCTCCCTGGACGCCGTCGCGCAGGCGGCCGGGTCACACCGCGCCTCGTATCTCATGCGCCGCACCCTGGAGCGCGCCGAGAGCACCGGGCTCGCCCTGCCGCCCCTGCTGGAGTCGGACTACGTCAACACCATCCCGACCGCCGCCGAGCCCGCGTTCCCGGGTGACGAGGCCATGGAGAGCCGCATCACCGCCTGGAACCGGTGGAACGCGGCGGCGATGGTCACCCGCGGCAGCCGTGACGGCCTCGGCGGTCACATCGCCACCTTCGCCTCCGCCGCCTGGCTCTACGAGACGGGCTTCCAGCACTTCTTCCGCGGCAAGGAGGCGGACGGCTCCGGCGACCAGCTCTACATCCAGGGCCACGCCTCCCCCGGCATCTACGCCCGCGCCTTCCTCGACGGGCGGCTGACCGAGCGCCACCTGGACCACTTCCGCCGCGAGGCGGGTGGTGAGGGTCTGCCGTCCTATCCGCATCCGCGGCGGATGCCGTCGCTGTGGGAGTTCCCCACCGTCTCGATGGGGATCGGCCCGATCTCCGCGATCTACCAGGCCCGCTTCAACCGCTATCTGGCGGCGCGCGGCATCAAGGACACCGCGAACTCCCACGTCTGGGCCTTCCTCGGCGACGGCGAGATGGACGAGCCGGAGTCGACGGCCGCGCTGGCGCTGGCCGGGCGCGAGGGCCTGGACAACCTCACCTTCGTCATCAACTGCAATCTGCAGCGGCTCGACGGCCCGGTGCGCGCCAACTTCAAGATCGTGCAGGAGCTGGAGGCCCAGTTCCGCGCGGCGGGCTGGAACGTCGTCAAGTCGCTGTGGGGCTCCGCCTGGGACGAGCTGTTCGCGCTGGACACCTCGGGTGCGCTGGTCCGCCGGCTGCGCGAGGTCCCGGACGGTCAGTTCCAGACGTACGCGACCCGCGACGCGGCCTACATCCGCGAGCACTTCTTCGGCGCCGAGCCGGAGCTGGCCCGGCTGGCCCAGGGGCTCACGGATGCCAAGCTCACCGAGTGTTTCCACACCTCGCGCGCGGGCCATGAGCCGCGCAAGGTGTACGCGGCCTACCGCGCGGCGGTGGAGCACAAGGGCGCCCCGACCGTGGTGCTCGCCCAGACCGTCAAGGGCTGGACGCTGGGCCCCGGCTTCGAGTCGCGCAACGCCAACCACCAGATGAAGAAGCTGACCGGCAAGGAGTTCCGCGCCATGCGGGACCTCCTCGAACTTCCCATCCCGGACAGCAAGCTGGACGACGGCCTCGTCCCCTACGTCCACCCCGGCCCCGACTCCCCCGAGGTCCGCTACCTCCAGGAGCGCCGCGCGGCCCTCGGCGGCCCCGCCCCGGCCCGCAAGGTCCACGCGGTGGCCCTGCCCGAGCCGTCCGCGAAGCCGTTCGAGGCGCTCGCCAAGGGCTCCGGCAGCCAGGAGATCGCCACCACCATGGCCTTCGTCCGGCTGGTCAAGGACCTGATGCGGGACAAGGAGACCGGGCGGCGCTGGGTGCCGATCGTGCCGGACGAGGCGCGGACCTTCGGCATGGAGTCGCTCTTCCCCACCGCCGGGATCTACTCCCCGCTCGGCCAGACCTACGACCCGGTCGACCGCGATCAGCTCCTGTACTACAAGGAAGCGCAGAACGGTCAGATCCTCAACGAGGGGATCACCGAGGCCGGTTCGATGGCCGACTTCACCGCCGCCGCGACGTCGTACGCGACCCACGGCGAGCCGATGATCCCCTTCTACATCTTCTACTCGATGTTCGGCTGGCAGCGCACCGCCGACCAGATGTGGGCGCTCGCCGACCAGCTCGGCCGCGGCTTCCTCATCGGCGCCACCGCCGGCCGTACGACGATGACCGGCGAGGGCCTGCAGCACGCCGACGGCCACTCCCCGCTGATCGCCTCCACCAACCCGGCGGCGCTCGCCTACGACCCGGCGTTCGCGTACGAGATCGGCGTGATCGTGCGGGAGGGTCTGCGGCGGATGTACGGCCCCGAGGCTGAGGACGTCTTCTACTACCTGACCGTCTACAACGAGACCAAGGTCCAGCCGCCGATGCCTAAGGGCGAAGGCGTCGAGGAGGGCATCCTCAAGGGCCTGTACCGCTACCAGGAGGCCACGGCCCCGGCCGAGGACTCCCCCCGTATCCAGCTCCTCGCCTCCGGCACCGCCATCCACTGGGCGTTGGAGGCCCAGAAACTCCTCGCCGACGACTGGGGCGTGGCCGCCGACGTGTGGTCCGCCACCTCCTGGAGCGAGCTGCGCCGTGACGCCCTGTCCTGTGACGCGGCGCAGCTCAGTGGCGAAGACCGGGTCCCGTACGTCACCCGTGCCCTGGCAGGCGCACCGGGCCCGGTCCTCGCCGTCAGCGACTGGATGCGCGCGGTCCCCGACCAGATCAGCCAGTGGGTCGAGCAGGACTGGTACTCGCTGGGCACGGACGGCTTCGGCCTCTCCGACACCCGCGAGGCCGCCCGCCGCCACTTCGGCGTGGACGCCCCGGCCATCGTGGTGGCCGCGCTCTCCCGGCTGGCCCGGCAGGGCGTAGTACGGACCACCGCGCCCAAGGAGGCCGCGGAGCGGTACGGCATCTGAGGCACACCGCCGGGGGGCCGGGGCCGCGGCCCCGGCCCCCCGGCGCGCGCCCGGCCGTTGCTCTTACGCGCCGGCGCGCCAGGAGTGTCCGACGGATGGTGACGCCTGCGGCGGGCCCGCTCTCCTCCCCGCCCCTTCCCTCAGCATCGATATGCGGCTCCGCCGCATGGTGGGGCTCCACCCCAGACCCCAGCCGGACAACCCGGAAGTGCGCGGACGCCCGCCCGGTCAGCCGCGCCGGCGTGCCGACCGCGATCAGTCCGCCGGTGCGGGCGTTCACGGCGGCGACGGTCGGCTCGTCGCCCCCGGGGTCCAGGGGCGGAGCCCCTGGTAAACACCAGCCGGCCCCTCCGGCGTTTGCGGAGCGGGGTCCAGCGGCGGAGCCCCGCCGGGGCCCGGGGGCGCGACGCCCCGCCTCCGAGCCGCCGCTGCCGGGCGGCATCCGGCCGACGGGCCGCGCGCAAGACCCGAGCCCCGCCCCCGGAGCGGCCGGGCGCGCTTCGGCCGCGAGCCCGGCATGATCCGCCGCCCGCCCAAAGGACACGGCATCATGAGGACGTGCGTGCTGCCCGGCTCATCAAGATGGTGCTTCTGCTCCAGGCTCGGCCCTCGATCACGGGGGCCGAGCTGGCGCGGGAGCTGGAGGTCTCCGAGCGCACCGTGACCCGGGACGCCGCCGCGCTCTCCGAGGCGGGGATCCCGGTCTACGCGGACCGGGGCCGGGCCGGGGGCTACCGGCTCATCGGCGGCTACCGCACCCGGCTGACCGGCCTCGGGCGGACCGAGGCCGAGGCGCTGTTCCTGTCCGGCGTCCCCTCCGCGCTGCGCGAGATGGGGCTCGCGGACGCCGCCTCCGCGGCCCGGCTGAAGGTGTCCGCCGCGCTGCTCCCGGAGCTGCGGGACGCCTCGCACACGGTGGCCCAGCGGTTCCATCTCGACGCCCCGGGCTGGTGGCGGGAGCCGGAGGCGCCGGAGCTGCTGCCGAGGATCGCCGACGCGGTCTGGGACGATCTGCGGATCACCGTCGGCTACCGGCGCCGGGACGCGGAGGTCCGGCGGGAGCTCGAACCGTACGGGCTCGTGCTCAAGGCGGGCGTCTGGTATCTCGCGGCCCGCGCGGAGGGCGGCTTCCGGGTGTACCGGGTGGACCGCTTCACGGCCGTCGAACCGGACGGCACCCACTTCACCCGGGACGAGGACTTCGACCTGCCCGGCTTCTGGGGAGAGCGGGCCGATCAGTTCGCCCGCTCGATCCTGCGGGAGAAGGCCGTCGTACGGCTGACCCCGGCCGGTGCCCGGGGGCTGCCGCATGTCACGGACCGGACGGCGGCCGAGGAGGCCGTACGCGAGGCCGGGGAGCCCGACGGGCAGGGGCGGGTCACCGTCACCCTGCCCGTCGAGTCGTACGAGGTCGCCCTCTCCCAGTTGCTCGGGCTCGGCCCGGAGGCGGAGGTGCTGGGGCCGCCGGAGCTGCGGGCGCTCTTCGCCGAGGCGGCGCGCCGCACGGCGGAGTTGTACCGGTGAGCGCCGGGCCCGGCCCCGGCAAGGCTCCGCGCTCTACCGGTAGTCGGCGGCCCTGCCCGCCTTGCCGCCGAAGACGACGTCCCGGAAGTAGCCGAGGGCATCCGGCCGGGAGCCGTCCCGATCGGTGAAGCCGTAGACCTTGGCCAGCTCCCCGCTGAAGACGGACTTCCCGTTCCACCGCGCCCGGTCCGGGTCGGCGGCGAGCGCGGCGACCGCCCGCCCGACGAAGTACGGCGACTCGGCGATGGCGAAGTGCGGTTCCTTCTCCACCGCGTCGCGCCAGTTCTCCTCCGTCACCCCGAAGTGGTCCAGCATCTGCTCGGAGCGCAGAAAGCCCGGCGAGATGCTCACCGCCGTGCCGTCGAACTCCTTCAGCTCCTCCGCGAGCCCGAAGGCCGTGCGGATCGGGGCGTTCTTGGCGAGGTCGTAGAAGAGGTTCTCGCGGTAGGTCTTGTTGAACTCCTCGTTGCCGTCGGTCACCTCGACCACCAGCCCGCCCGGGTGCCGGATCAGCAGCGGCAGCGCGTAGTAGCTGGTGATGAGGTGGGTCTCGACGCCGAGCCGGAGCATCCTCAGCCCGCCCGCGAGATTCGTCTCCCAGCTCTTCTTGCCGAACTCGATCAGCGCCTCACCGCCCCATACGTCGTTGACCAGGACGTCCAGCCGGCCCTGCTCCCGGTCGATCCGCTCCACCAGCGCCCGGACCTGCTCGGGCTCCAGATGGTCGGTCGGCACCGCGATGCCGGTGCCGCCCGCGGCCGTGATCAGCTCCGCCGTCTCCTCGATGGTCTCCGTGGCCCGCCCCACCTCGCTGATGCTCTCCCGTGTGGTGCGCCCCGTCGCGTAGACGGTGGCCCCGGCCGCCCCCAGCTCGACGGCCATCGCCCGGCCCGCGCCGCGCGTCGCCCCCGCGACGAGCGCGACCCTGCCCGCCAGTGCGCCCTGTGTGTTCACGTCCATATGTCCTCTCGGTGGGGATGCCGTGTGGGTGACCTCGTTCAACCCGGGTTGATCCGGTCGACCCAGGGCGACCTTCGCAGGGAAATCCGACACCTGCTGTCGGGTATGCCGAGGCGGCCGCATCCGGCGTGTTCCGCGTGCGGGGGTGCGTGGGAGGGCCGATCCTGGTCCCGTGATGATGGACGAGGTCCCGTGATGATGGACGAAACGGAGTTCTGGAGGCTGGTCGACAGCGCTCGGGAGGCCGCGGACGGCGACCCCGAGGACCAGTCCGACCTGCTCGTCGACCAGCTGTCACAACTCGACCCCGACGCGGTGCTGGACTTCGCCCGGCACTTCGAGGCCCGCTCCAACCGGGCGTACCGCTGGGACGTGTGGGGCGCCGCCTGGGTGCTGCTCGGCGGGGTCAGCGACGACGCCTTCGAGGCGTTCCGCTTCTGGCTGATCGGCCAGGGCCGGGAGATCTTCGAGGGCGCGCTGCACGATCCGGACGCGCTCGCCGAGCTGCTCGAGGACTTCGATGAGGAGGTGGACGGCGACTGCGAGGACCTGGGGTACGCGGCGGACGAGGCGTACGAGCGGCTGACCGGGGCGCCCCTGCCCGAGCTGGGGCTCTCCCCCGCGCCCCGGGAACCGATCGGGGAGCCCCTCGACTTCGAGAGCGAGGCGGTGCTGGCGGAGCGGTATCCCCGGCTGTGGGAGCGCTTCAAGGGCTGACGCCGACGCTCCGCGGCGCCCCAGCAGCGCCCCCGGCATCACTTGAGCAACGTCTCAGCGGTCCAGCGAGCGCCCCATCAGCACATCGTCCACGTACTCCCCAGCCAGCAGGAACTCCCCCGGCAGCACGCCTTCCACCGCGAACCCCTCCGACGCGTACAGCCGCCGTGCCGGGGTGTTGTGGCCCAGTACCCGCAGCGTGATGCGGGTCGCGCCCTGCCGCCGTGCCTCCTCGTACGCGGCGCCGAGCAGCGCCCGCGCCACGCCCTTGCCCCGCGTCTGCTCGTCCACCGCGAGCCCCTGGATCTGGCGGACATGCGCGTTGCAGGCCAGCGGGGTCGACGGCACGAGCCGTATGTAGCCGACGGGGCGTCCGCCGAGTTCGGCCACGAGGATGTGCTCGACGCGGTTGTGCTGGGTGAAGAAGGGGTCGTACGGCGGCTGCGGCTCCGGCTGTACGGAATGCAGCACCGACCAGGTGCGGCGGTCCAGCTCGGCCAGCGCCGTCTCGTCGTCGATCACGGCGGGGCGGGTGATCAGCTCGGGCTGCCGGGACGCCTGAGGTCGGCCGGACGCCTGAGGCAAGCCGGAAGGCTGAGGCGGGCCCGAAGGCTGGGGCAAGCCGGAGGGCTGGGGCGGGCCCGAAGGCTGGGACAAGCCGGAGGGCTGGGGCGGGCCGGAAGGCTGGGACATGCGAGTCACTGTGCCACGCCCGCCTGTGGTCCGACATCCCTCCCGTGATCGAGGGCAGGATGGGGGCCATGCGTATCGCGGTCACCGGCTCCTCAGGGCTCATCGGCACGGCACTCGTCCGCTCGTTGCACGAGGACGGCCACCAGGTGGTGCGCCTGGTGCGGCGTCCGCCGCGTGCGCAGGACGAGGTGGAGTGGGACCCGCGGCGGGAGCGGGTGGACACAAAGGGGCTGATGGGCTGTGAGGCCGTGGTCCATCTCGCGGGCGCCGGCGTCGGCGACCGGCGCTGGACCGACGCGTACAAGAAGGAGATCCGGGACAGCCGGGTGCTGGGCACCGCCGCTCTCGCCGAGGCGATCGCCTCGATGGACACCCCGCCGCGGGTACTGGTGAGCGGAAGCGCGGTCGGGTTCTACGGTGACACCGGGGAGCGCGCGGTCGATGAGAGTGCGCCCCCCGGCCACGGTTTTCTTCCGGATCTCTGCCAGGACTGGGAGGAGGCGGCGGCCGCGGCGCAAGAGGCGGGCGTCCGTACGGTCTTCGCCCGGACCGGGCTGGTGATCTCCTCCGAGGGCGGGGCGTGGGGGCGGCTCTTCCCGTTGTTCAAGCTGGGCCTCGGCGGGCGGATGGGCAGCGGCCGACAGTACTGGAGCTTTATCTCGCTGCGGGACCATATCGCCGCGCTGCGCCACATCCTCGACACGCCCGAGCTCACCGGCCCGGTCAACCTCACCGCGCCGACGCCGGTCACCAACCGCGAGATCACGGCGGCGATGGGCCGCGTGCTGCACCGCCCCACGCTCTTCACGGTCCCCGCACCCGCGCTGCGGATCGCCCTGGGCGAGATGTCCGGCGACGTCCTCGGCAGCGTCCGGGCCATCCCCCGCCGCCTCCTGGACTCCGGCTTCACCTTCACCCACCCGCATGTGGACGAGGCCATCAAGGCGGCGCTGCCGTAGGAGGGGTGGCGCCCCCTTGGCGCCCCTCGCACTCCCCCGGTCGCGCATCACTCGATGACGTGTGCGACCGGTGTGCGCCCGTGCCCGGTCGATGCGCGTCTGGCATCGGCCGTTTTTGTCCGTACTGTCAAGACCGTCTCGCGAGCCGTCACGCGGGACCCACGTATCCGGGCCGCCGGCCGGGGCAGCAGCCCCCGTGACGGACGCACCGACCTCGGGGAGGACACGTGCTCAAGCGCGCGCACCGCACGGACGTCGTCATCGTCGGCGCCGGGCTCGCGGGGCTGGCCGCGGCTCATCGGCTGACCGACGCGGGAGTGGCGGTCACGGTGCTCGAGGCCGCGCCCCACGTGGGCGGACGGATGACGACCGACACCGTCGACGGCTTCCGGCTGGACCGTACCGGTCACTTGATGAACACCTCCTTCCCGGAGTTGCGGCGCACTCCGGGGCTCGGCGCCCTCGCCCTGCGCCCCTTCGCCCAGGGAGTGCTGGTCCACAACGAGGGGCGTACGCACCGGGTGGACACCCCCCGGAGCATGAGGGGCGCATTCACCACGGCACGCGCCCTCGCCAACGCCGCCCGCGCGCCGCTCGGCAGCGGGCTCGACCAGGCCCGACTCGGTGCCGCGCTCGGCAGGCTCGCCGCCCTGCCCGCGGACCACCTGCTCGCCCGCCCCGACCGGCCGGTCTCCGAGACCCTGGGGGGGCGGGGCCTACCTGCTCGTACGGTCGAGGGGGTGCTGCGTCCGCTGCTCGTCTCGCTGCTGAGCGACCCGGACCTCACCACCTCCAGCCGCTGCGCCGACCTCGCGCTGCGCGGCTACGCACGCGGCCGCCTCTGCCTTCCGGCGGGCGGCGCGTCCACCGTCCCCGAGCTGCTCGCGGCCGCGCTGCCGCCGGGGACGGTCCGTACGGGCGTCCGGGCCGTATCGGCCTCCACCACCGCCGTCGCCACCGCCGAACACGGCGAGATCGGCTGCCGTGCGGTGCTGGTGGCCACCGGTGCGCATGACGCGGCCGAACTCCTGCCCGGGCTGCGGGTACCGGCGTTCCATCCGGTGACCGTGATGCACCACACCGCCGACCGGCCGCCGCTGCGCGAGCCCGCGCTGATACTCGCCGCGGGCGGCCGGGGCCCGGTCGCCCACACCATGGTGGCCAGTGAGGTCGACCCCTCCCGCACCCCGCCCGGCCGGGTGCTGATCACCTCCACGGTGCTGGGCGTCTCCGCCGCGCTGCCGGCCAACGAGCTCGACCGGACCGTCAGGGCCCAACTGGCGGCGGTGTACGGCACGTCGACCGCGGGCTGGGAACTGCTGGCCGCACACCACGACCCGTACGCGGTCCCGGCCATGCCCGCCCCGCACGACCCACGCCGCCCGGTGCGGCTGTTGTCGGGCCTGTACGTCTGCGGCGACCACCGGGACTCCAGCACGGTCCAGGGCGCCCTGGCCTCCGGCCGCCGGGCCGCCCGAGCGGTCCTCAGCGACTTCGGCGCCCCACCGGACGCCGGATCCGACGCGAACGCCGGCAACACGGGCACCGGACCCTTCCCCGCGGCGGCGGCCTGAGCGGCGGCATGCGCGTCGGGGCAGGGCGGCTGAGGCTCAGGTCCGGTCACCCGACTCGCGGCCCGCGGCAACGGGCACCAGCCGCCACGACGACCTGACCCAGGACATCCTGTGGTGCTCGCCGGGGCTCGGACCCCGTACGGATGGCGGCCCGGGACAACCGGCACCCACCACCGCGGCTACCGCACGACCTGGGGCCGGGTCCGTCTCTCCCACGGCGCGGCGCTGACGAGCGCGTGCCGCTCGACGGCCCGCGCCTCGACGACCGCGCCCATGACGTACGCGTCAAGTGGCCTCGGTGGCAGAGGGGTTGGGCGCCGCGCGGGCGGCGGGCCCCGAGACCGCCGCCAGCAGCGCGCCTCCCAGGAAGCATCCGGCCGCGATCACGGCGGACAGCCGCATCCCGGCGTAGAAGGCGGAGCTCGCGGACGCCGCGGCGAGCGTCCCGAACAGCGCCACGCCGATGGCGCTGCCCAGCTGCCGCGCCGCGTTGAACGCACCCGACGCCGCGCCGCGCACCTCGTGCGGCGCGGCCTCCATCGCCGCGATCGTCGCCGACGGCATGGTGAACGAGGTACCGAACCCGACCAGCAACAGCGGCACGACCATCAGCGCATACGGCGTATGCGGCCCCACCGCCGCCCAGCCGAGCAGCCCCACCGCCCCGGTCAACAGCCCCGATACGGCCGGGACATGGGTCCCGACGCGCGCCGCGACCCGCCCGGACAGCGGTGAGGCGACCGCTACCAGCGCGCCCATCGGCAGCAGCGCCAGACCGGTGGAGAGCGGGTCCCAGCCCCGGTGGCGCTGGAAGTAGAGGGTGGTGAGGTAGAGCAGCCCGTAGAAGCCGAGGTTGAGCAGTACCCCCACGGCCAGGGCGGCCGGGAAGCGGAAACCGGTCAGCAGCCGCGGCGGCAGCGCGGGCGCCGCCGCGCGCCGCTCCAGCCACAGGAACAGCGCCCCCGCGAGCGGCGCGGCCGCCAGGGCGCCGAGCACCAGCGGATCGGTCCAGCCGCGCCCTCCCGCCTCGTTCAGCCCGGCCGTGAGGGCGGCCACCGCGACGACGCCGGTGAGCTGGGCGGCGAGATCCAGCGGCGGACGCTCCCCGCGCGGACGCGTGGCGGGCACATGACGGATGGTGAGCCAGACGGCGAGCACGCCCAGGGGGACGTTGACGAGGAACACGGTCCGCCAGCCCACGCCCCACACCAGCACCCCGCCGAGCACCGGACCGGCCGCGGCGGCGACCCCCGCGATGCCGCCCCACACCCCGAACGCCCTGGCGCGCGCGGCCGGTTCGGGGTGCAGCGCCCCGAGCAGCGCGAGCGAGGCGGGCACCATGGTCGCCGCCCCGGCCCCCTGCGCCAGCCGCGCGCCGACCAGAACGGCGGCGGTCGGCGCGAGCGCGCACCCGGCGGAGGCCACCGTGAACAGCCCGAGCCCGGCGAGGAACACCCGCCGGTGGCCCAGCCGGTCCCCCAGCCCGCCACAGAACAGCAGCAACCCGGCGAAGACCAGCGTGTACCCGTCCACGATCCACTGCAGCGTCCCCTGCCCGGCCGCCAGCCCGGAGCCGATGCGGGGCACGGCCACATTGACGACGGTGACGTCGAGGATGACCAGGAAGTACCCGAGGCAGATGGCCAGCAACGGCACCCGCCGCACGGCGGCCGCCACGGGCGGAGCCGAGGTTTCCGAGGTCCGATGCGTGGAGCGGTACGTCCTCATGCCTCCACCCTCGCCCCTGATCCCTTCGGCACAGACCGAAGCATGGCGCGCCCAGGAGCGCGCGGAACGGGGGCCACGAACCGCAGCGGACGCCCCCGGCCCGAAGCGAACCGCATCGGACGCCCCCGGCCCGAAGCACGCGGCGCAAGGCGCGCCCGGGCCGAGGCGTGACGCGCGCAGGGAATCGGGGCCACAGACCACATCGCACGGACCCAGCCCCGACCCGAAGCTCCTGCACCACCGGAGCACATGGCCTGCGGCCGGAGCCTCATATGGCGGAGCATCCCGCCCCAAGCACGCACTGCAAGGCAGCCGGGCCGAGGCGCGGCGCGCGTAGGGCGCACAGGGAACGGGGCGCAGCACGCCGGGCGCGGGCGGAGGGCACGGACCCACATCGCGCGGCCCCCGGCCTCTGGCCCCGCGCCCCGGCCTGCCGAGCCCGAAACACCGGCACGCCAGAGCACGGCCGCAGGCGCAGATTCACAGGGCCAGGCATCCAGCCCAAGCGCGCGGCGGCAAGGCGCACAGGCCAACGCACGCAGGCTGAGGCGCGGCACGCCCAGGACGGGCGAAGCGGGGGCCACATCGCGCGGCCCCGGCCCCCGGCCCCCAGCCCCGCCCGCGGGACACACCGCAAGGCACGCGCTGCGGGCCGTACCGCCGAAGGTTGGCACGGGCGCCCGCGCACACTTCGTCCGCTGCCGAAGCGACCCCGACGTACGCTGGACGCATGGCCACCACCACGGATGCCCGTGACGCCGACATCGCCCGCGCGGCCGCCGCGATCGCCGATCCGTCTCGCGCCCGCGTTCTGCAGGCGCTGTTGGAGGGTCGCGCCCTGCCCGCGAGCGTGCTGGCCACCGAGGCCGGGGTCAGCGCCTCCACGGTGAGCGGGCATCTGGCCAAGTTGCTGGAGGCCGGGGTGGTGCGGGTCGAGCCGCACGGGCGGCACCGCTACTACCGGCTGACCGGCCCCGCCGTCGGCGAGGCCCTCGAGGCGCTGGCCCGGATCGCCCCGCCGCTGCCGGTCACCTCGCTGCGCCAGAGCACCCACGCACACGCCCTGCGCCGGGCGCGTACCTGCTACGACCATGTCGCGGGCGCCCTCGGAGTGGCTCTGATGGCGGCACTGCTGGACCGCGGGGTCCTGGAGGGCGGCGACGGACGCTTCCACCCCGAGGCGACGGAGAGCGACCGGCTCTCCGCCCCCGGCAACGACGCCACGTACCGGCTGACGGACCCGGGGCGCGCGGAGCTGGCGGCGTTCGGCGTGGACGCGGACGGGCTTCCCACGCGCCGCCCGCTGATTCGCTACTGCGTGGACTGGACCGAGCAGCGCCACCATCTGGCCGGGGCGCTGGGGGCCGCTCTGACGGACCGGCTGTTCGCGCTGGACTGGATCCGCCGTGGCAGCCGCCGCCGCGTGATCCACCCGACCGACGCGGGCCGCACCGGCCTGGAGCGCACCTTCGGCGTCGTCGTGGACGCCTGACCCACCCCACCCGGTGCCCTGACCACGACCACATCCAGTCCTGACCGCGCCCGGCCCTGGGCACACCCGTCGTGGACGTAACCGCGTCCGCCCCGGGCACCGGTCCTGGGCGTCTGGCCCCGTCCGGCCCGGGCACCGTCCTGGACGCCTGCCCCGTCCGCCCCAGGCACCCCTCCTGGACACCTGACCACACCCGCCCCGGGGCACCGTACGCGCGCCCCGCCGCCTGATCAGCGACCACCCCGCCCCGCGCCCGCGCCTGATCAGCCACCCTCCCGCCCTGCGCCCCGCGCCCCCGCCGCCTGATCAGTCACCGTCCCGCCCCCGCGCCCCACACCCCGCGCACCCCCGCCGCTACCCCAGCGCCGCCACCCGCTCCCGGTAGCCCCGGGCCGGGGCCGCGTCCCGGTAGGGCTCCAGGCGGCGCTCGAAGTCCCGTACGTACTCCACCGCCCGCACCGACCGCATCTCCGAAGCCTGCTGCGCCGCCTCCGCCGCCAGCTGGCACGCCTGTTCCAGCTCGCCGAGGCCCAGCCGCGCGCTCGCCAGCACCACCCGGCAGAACAACCGACTGCGCGCGAACCCGGCGCCGTGCAGTTGCAGGGAGCGTTCCGCGTGCTGGGCGGCGGCCCGGTACTGCTGCAGATCGCGGTGGCAGTGGCCGAACTCGTCGGCCAGCTGCGCCTCGTCGAAGAGCCTCGCCCAGTACGGCACTTCGTCCCCCGGCCGGGCCGTCTCCAGCGCCCGCTCGGCGCGGGCGAGCGAGGCGGTGCACGCACGCACCTCGCCCAGGACGCCGTGGCCGCGCGCCTCGATCGCGTGCAGCAGCGACTGCAGCACCGGCGGGGCGCCGCCGCCGACCCCCTGCTGGGCCACCCGGGCCAGCTGCACGGCCTCCCGCCCATGGCCGAGATAGACGGCCTGGCGGCTCATCGTCACCAGCACATAGCTGCCGTAGGTGCGGTCCCCGGCCGCCTGTGCCAGCCGTAGCGCCTGGACGAAGTAGCGCTGCGCCAGACCGTGGGCGGCGATGTCGAACGAGGTCCATCCGGCCAGCCGGGTCAGATCGGCGACCGCGCCGAACAGCCGCCGCCCGGTCGCCTCGTTGTACGAGCCGCGCAGCATCGGCTCGCCCTCGTGCTCGAGATAGCGCACCAGGGCCTGGCGGGCGTGGCCGCCGCCGTACGTCTGGTCCAGCGCCGCGAACAGCTCGCCGACCGAGCGCAGGGCCGCGATGTCGCCGGAGGTCACCCGGTAGCCCGGTGCGCGCCGGTCGCGGTCGTGCCGACGCTGGCGGGGCAGCGGCGCCCGACCTTGGGCGCCGTGAGCACCATGGGCGCCGTGAGCGCCGTGAGCGCCGTGAGCGCCGTGGGCGCCATGGGCGCCATGGGCGCCATGGGCACTGTGCGCGCCCTGGATGGCCGCACGCCCCGGTGCCACCCCGGCCGCCCCGGCCGGGCCACCCGCCCGGCCGCCCTGCGCGGGCAGCCGCGCGGCCGCGGCCCCCGCCCCGGTACCGGCCCCGGGCCCCGTCCCGGCTCCCACGGCCGCCCCCGCCGGGACGCCGCCCGTCGGTGGCTCACCGCGCGCCACCCTGTCGTCGGGCCGCCCGATCAGCCAGTCGCGGCTGGGGACGACCAGCCCCGCCGGGGTGAAGGCGATCTTCCGCAACTCCGCATGGCTTCCGGAGTCCTTCCGCCACAGCCCGCTGACGATGTCCACCGCCTCCTGCGGGGTGGCGGCGAACTCCAGCCCCGCGTAGACGGGCGCACAGGCGTCCAGGCCCAGGTCCTGGGCGGTCAGCCGACGCCCTAACCGCCGGGTGAACACCTCGGCGATCAGCGCCGGGGTGGTGCCGCGTGGCTGCTGTCCGCGCAGCCACCGCGTCACCGATGTCTTGTCGTACCGCAAGTCCAGACCGTGCTCCAGCCCTAGCTGGTCCACCCGCCGGGCGAGCCCAGCGTTGGAGAAGCCAGCCTCGGCGATGAGCGCGGCGAGCTGACGATTGGGAATGCGCTGCGGGGGTCGTTCCGTCATCAGCTTGCCGGTCTCCCTGATCGCTCTGTGGAACGGCGCGAATGTAACCGTCGCTCGAGGGCTGATCGCGGCCGTCGGGCGGCATTCATCCGATCGTGTGAGAACGGGCCGGGTGAGGACGTAAGGGGACACGGTCGTACAGTGGCGGGGGCGCCGCCGCGAGGCTCCGCCCCCAATCGCACGTGGGCCGAGAAGGAGCTTGCCGTGACCGCCGTGACCACTGCTTCGCCGGGGTCGGTCCCCGGTTCACCGGCGCTGCGCTACGTCCACCTGGGCTTCGGCGCGGACGCCGTGGACTACGAGGAGGCGTGGCAGGAGCAGCGCCGGGTGCACGCCGCCCGCTTCGCGGACGAGATCCCCGACACCTGCCTGCTGCTGGAGCACCCCCCGGTCTACACGGCGGGCCGGCGCACGGCCGACAGCGAGCGCCCCCTGGACGGCACCCCGGTGGTGGACGTGGACCGCGGCGGCAAGATCACCTGGCATGGCCCGGGTCAGCTGGTCGGCTATCCGATCCTCAAGCTGCCGCGCCCGGTGGACGTCATCGCGCATGTCCGCCGCCTGGAGGAGGCGCTGCTGCGCACCTGCGCGGAGTTCGGCGTGGAGACGACCCGGGTGGAGGGCCGCAGCGGGGTGTGGGTGCTGGGCGACCCGGTGGACCAGCGCCCCGCGCTCGGCGGACTGAAGCTGGACTTCGACCCGCGGCTGGAGGACGAGGAGTTCGACGCACGGCTGAACGGCCCGGAGTACGCCCCGTCCAACGCCGGACAGCGCCGTGAGGACCGCAAGCTGGCCGCCATCGGGGTGCGGATCGCCAAGGGCGTGACGATGCACGGCTTCTCGCTCAACTGCAATCCGGACAACACCTGGTTCGACCGGATCGTGCCGTGCGGTATCCGGGACGCGGGTGTGACCTCGCTCTCGGAGGAGCTGGGCCGGGATGTGCCGATCTCCGAGGTGCTGCCGGTCGTCGAGCGGCATCTGCGGGACGTCCTGGAGTCCTCCGTCCCGCTGCCGCGGGCGGTCTGACCCTCCCGGGCCGGGCCCCACCCGCCGGGGCCCACCGGCCGGGCCCTTCCGGGTCCGGCGCTCCGGCATTGCGGCCCTTCCGGGTCCGGCCCGTCCGGGAATGCGTCCTCGCCCCTATCGGTTGCCCTGGACGTAAATGCGTACGAACCACGGGCGTACTCTGGTGACCGCCGACGATTCGAAAGCCCGCCGGCAAACTCGCCACGCCGAGCCGCCAAGCAGAGCCAAGCAAAGAGGAGTGCCGGACGTGTCCGCAGTCGCACCCGACGGACGCAAGATGCTGCGCCTGGAGGTCCGGAACAGCCAGACCCCCATCGAGCGCAAGCCCGAGTGGATCAAGACCCGGGCGAAAATGGGCCCCGAGTACACCGAACTGCACGGCCTGGTGAAGCGCGAGGGCCTGCACACCGTGTGCCAGGAGGCGGGCTGTCCGAACATCTATGAGTGCTGGGAGGACCGCGAGGCGACGTTCCTCATCGGCGGCGACCAGTGCACCCGGCGCTGCGACTTCTGCCAGATCGACACCGGCAAGCCGCAGGAGCTGGACCGCGACGAGCCGCGCCGGGTGGCCGAATCCGTACGCACGATGGAGCTGAAGTACGCGACCATCACCGGTGTGGCCCGTGACGATCTGGAGGACGGCGGCGCGTGGCTCTACGCGGAGACCGTCCGCCAGATCCACTCCCTGATGCCGGACACCGGTGTGGAGCTGCTGATCCCGGACTTCAACGCGGTCCCCGAGCAGCTCGCCGAGGTCTTCTCGTCCCGTCCCGAGGTGCTCGCGCACAACGTCGAGACGGTGCCGCGGATCTTCAAGCGCATCCGCCCCGGCTTCCGCTACGAGCGCTCGCTCGAGGTGATCACCAAGGCGCGCGAGGCAGGTCTGGTCACCAAGTCCAACCTGATCCTGGGCATGGGCGAGGAGCGCGAGGAGATCAGCCAGGCGCTGCAGGACCTCCATGACGCGGGCTGTGAGCTGATCACCATCACCCAGTACCTGCGGCCGTCCGCCCGGCACCATCCGGTGGAGCGCTGGGTCAAGCCCCAGGAGTTCGTGGAGCTCAAGGAGGAGGCCGAGGAGATCGGCTACGCGGGCGTCATGTCCGGCCCGCTGGTCCGCTCCTCGTACCGGGCCGGTCGTCTGTACCAGCAGGCCATCGAGCGGCGCAATGTCGCCGCTGCCTCCCCGGCGGTCTGAGTCACCCTCTGTCACGTACCGTGCTCCGATCGGCCGTGTGAGCAACACGCTGTGTGATTGCGAGCACACACGTATCCGAAGCCTTTGAGAACGCCGCAGGTCAAGGGCGGAATACGGGTCGCAGCAGGGCTTCATCGGTGTTTGACCGGCCAGTCACGCACTGGTAACACCATTGGGTAACGATTGAGCCACGCACTGCTTATACGTTGTGCGTAGCGATCATCCGCCGCTTCCGAGGGGTATCCATGCCGGCTGCGCCCGTACGCCCGTCCGTCACCGACGCGCTCCTCGTCCTGGAGGGTCTGCTGCTGCGGGGCGGGCAGCGCACCGCCCGCCGCAACGCCTGGACGGCCGTGCTCGAGGACCGCCGTCGGGCCAAGGACCGGGACGAGGCCGAACACGTGCTGGAGGCCGTGTCCACCAGCGCCTCCCAGGCCACGTAAACTTCGCTGTATGGCGAGGAAGGAAACATCCGAGAACCCCGGGCGGCTGAAGCAGATCGCCCTGACCTACAAGATGACCAAGCGGGTCGACCCGAAGGTCACTCTTGTCGTCGCCGGCGTGGGGATTGTCACCTTCGGTGTCCTTCTCGCGATCGGCTTCCTGATCGGCCACCCGATCTTCGCTGGCATCCTGGGCTTCGTCCTGGCGTTCCTCGCGATGGCGATCATTTTCGGCCGCCGTGCCGAGCGGGCCGCCTTCGGACAGATGGAGGGCCAGCCGGGCGCGGCCGCCGCGGTGCTGGAGAACGTGGGCCGCGGCTGGTCGGTGACCCCCGCGGTGGCGATGAACCGCAACCAGGACGTCATCCACCGCGCGGTGGGCAAGGCGGGCGTCGTACTGGTCGCCGAGGGCAACCCGAACCGGCTCAAGGGCATGCTGGCCGCCGAGAAGAAGAAGATGGCGCGCATCGTCGCGGAGGTTCCGGTCCACGATGTGATCGTGGGCTCCGGCGAGGGCCAGGTCGAGATCAAGAAGCTCCGCACCACGCTGCTGAAGCTTCCGCGGGTGCTGCCGGGCGCACAGGTCACGGTGGTCAACGACCGCCTGCGCGCACTGGGCGACCTGATGAGCAACATGCCGATCCCGAAGGGGCCGATGCCCAAGGGGATGCGGATGCCGAAGGGGCGCTGAGCGCTCCCCGCACCGAAACGGATACGAGACGGCGGCCCGGACAGGGAGTCCGGGCCGCCGTCTCGTGTGTTACGCCGTTGTACGCAATCCGTACGGGTGGGATCCCGGGGCTCAGACCCTGATCTGCACGGCGCGTCAGACCCTGATCTGCACGGCGCGGGAGAGCCGGTCGTGCAGCCCGCGGGTGTCGCGGTCCCAGACCACCGCCGGGATGACCAGCACCACCAGCACACTGCGCAGCACGGCCTTCGGCAGGCTCAGCCGCACTCCGCCCTCGCCGATGACCCGCAGCTTCAGCAGCAGCTTGCCGGGGGTGGCGCCGACGGTGCCCACGGTGACCAGGCTCAGCACCAGGAAGACCAGCAGCGCCCAGTTTCCGGCGGCCTGGGCGTCGCGGCCGGACAGCAGGGCGTAGGAGACGAGCAGACACAGGGCCCAGTCGATGAAGAGCGCCCCGAAACGGCGTCCCAGCGGTGCTATGGCGCCCGGTCCGCTCTCGGGGAGCCCGAGCCCCTGGCCCCGGTAGCCGAAATCGACGCCCATGTCCTCGGCGGCCGCGCGGGGCCCGGAAAGCCACGATCCGATTGCTTGCCTCTTGTCCACCCGTCTACGTTACTGCGACCGCATACGTTCCCCGGGCCTGGCCCCCGCCCGCTGGTCCCGGGCAGGCCATTCGGTGCCTTTTCCGAGGCCACGAGGTCCCCGTAACCCCCCTCGGGCCGGTTAACCTGGGTGAAACAAATGGGTCATGCCCGGGAAATCCCGTCTGCCTATGGTCGGCGACAGCGCGCCACCGCACATGGACCGCGCGACCGGACAAATCCCCGTCCCACCGCGGCCGGGCTAGGAGGAGTTGGATGTTCCAGAACGCCGACGACGCTCGGAAGTACATCTCGGACGAGGACGTCAAGTTCGTCGACGTCCGCTTCTGCGACCTTCCCGGCGTCATGCAGCACTTCACCGTACCGGCGGAGGCGTTCGACCCGAACGAGGAGCTGGCCTTCGACGGCTCGTCGATCCGCGGCTTCCAGGCCATCCACGAGTCGGACATGGCCCTGCGCGCGGACCTCTCCACGGCGCGTGTCGACCCGTTCCGCCGGGACAAGACCCTCAACATCAACTTCTTCATCCACGACCCGATCACGGGTGAGCAGTACAGCCGTGACCCGCGGAACATCGCCAAGAAGGCCGAGGCGTACCTCGCGTCCACCGGTATCGCGGACACCGCGTACTTCGGCCCGGAGGCGGAGTTCTACGTCTTCGACAGCGTGCGCTTCGAGACCAAGGCGAACGAGTCCTTCTACCACATCGACTCCGAGGCGGGCGCCTGGAACACCGGCGCGCTTCAGGACAACCGTGGCTACAAGGTCCGCTACAAGGGCGGCTACTTCCCGACTCCGCCGGTCGACCACTTCGCCGACCTGCGCGCCGAGATCAGCCTCGAGCTGGACAAGGCCGGGCTCCAGGTCGAGCGCCAGCACCACGAGGTGGGCACCGCCGGTCAGGCCGAGATCAACTACAAGTTCAACACGCTGCTGGCCGCGGCCGACGACCTGATGCTGTTCAAGTACATCGTCAAGAACGTGGCGTGGAAGAACGGCAAGACCGCGACCTTCATGCCGAAGCCGATCTTCGGTGACAACGGCTCGGGCATGCACGTCCACCAGTCGCTGTGGCAGGGCGGCTCCCCGCTCTTCTACGACGAGCAGGGCTACGCGGGCCTGTCGGACACCGCCCGCTACTACATCGGCGGCATCCTCCGGCACGCCCCGTCGCTGCTGGCCTTCACCAACCCGACGGTGAACTCCTACCACCGCCTGGTCCCGGGCTTCGAGGCGCCGGTCAACCTGGTGTACTCGCAGCGTAACCGCTCCGCCGCGATGCGTATCCCGATCACCGGCTCCAACCCGAAGGCCAAGCGCGTCGAGTTCCGCGCCCCGGACTCCTCCGGCAACCCGTACCTGGCCTTCTCCGCCCTGCTCCTCGCGGGTCTGGACGGCATCAAGAACAAGATCGAGCCTGCCGAGCCGATCGACAAGGACCTCTACGAGCTCGCCCCCGAGGAGCACGCGGGCGTCCCGCAGGTCCCGACCTCCCTCCCGGCCGTCCTCGACTCCCTCGAGGCCGACCACGAGTTCCTCCTCCAGGGCGGGGTCTTCACCTCCGACCTGATCGAGACCTGGATCGACTACAAGCGCACCAACGAGATCGCCCCGCTGCAGCTGCGTCCGCACCCGCACGAGTTCGAGCTCTACTTCGACGTGTGATCCGTACCGGCTCCGGCCGGGCCCCCGCCGCCGCCCCGATGGGCGGGGGCGGGGGCCCGGTGTTTGTGCTGAGGGGTCACGCCGCGGCGTTGACCGTCTGGGTGTCGGTGCCGGCGGACGGCAGGAAGCCGGTGTCGCCGTTGTAGAGGGCGACCACGGGGTAGGTGCCGACGCCGAGGGTGTTGAGGGACAGCGTCGCGGTGCCCCCCGACAGCGGCTGGACGAACGCCCCTCCGCCGGGGGCGCCGATGATGAAGGTGACCGTCCCGGTCGGGACGCCGGTGCCGGGCCCGACCGGGGTGACGGTGGCGGTGAACGTCACCGAGTCCCCCTGCGTCGACGGATCCGGCGCCGAGGACACCGAGGTGGTGGTCGCCGACTGGACGACGAGGATGACGTTGGTGCCGGTGGAGGGGGAGAAGTTGGTGTCACCGTTGTAGTTGGCGAGGACGGCGTGGGCGCCGACGCTCAGGCTCGGGACGGTGACCGAGGTGGTCCCGCCCGACAGCGTCCCGGTCACGGTGGGGCCACCGGTGACGACGAAGGTGACGTCGCCGGTGGGAGTCCCGACGCCGAGCGGGATGACGGTGGCGGTGAGGGTGACCGACTGTCCGGACGAGGCGGGTTGGGGTGAGACCGTGACCAGGGTGATCGTGGGCGTAGCCATGGTGGCCCTCCAAGTGGTGTGGGGTGGTGGGCCGTTGCTCGCCACGCATACGGGAACACGGCGCGGCGGTGCATCGGAGGCTAGGGGGTGCGCACTTACGGCGATCCATGCGGGGAGATCCCCGCGTCGCCGTCCCCCGGCAGATGGGGAACCCACCGGTCTGTAGCACCAGTAGGCGCGCGACTCGCCGCCACCGCCATAGAGTTGCCGCCTCATTACCCCGGATAGCGCAGCGCTCGACGGCCTTCCCCGCGCACACCACCCGCCTCGTGCGGCGCGCGTCCCGCACGGTCGGGGCACCGCGTACGCACCGCGCGCATGCGGGTGCTGTGGGGCTACCGCGGGCGCGTCGGGCCGGGGTCAGCCGCTGTCGCCGAAGCCTCCCCCGAAGCCACCGCCGAAGCCGCCGCCGTCGCCGAAACCACCGCCGAAGTCGCCTCCCCCGGCGTCACCGCCGCCCCCGCCGTCGCCGAAGCCGCCACCGAAGTCGCCGGTGTCGTAGCCGGGGCCGAGGGACCCGCCCAGCAGCGTGCCGATCAGCAGCCCGGGCAGCAGCATCGAGCCGTATCCGCCGAAGTACCCGTTCGCCCAGGGCCCGTAGGCCGGACCGGCCTCCCAGTACGGGCGTCGCCGGTCGCCGCCGACCGGGACGGTGCGGGAGTCCGGATCGAGGCCGTCGTCGATGCGGGTGGCGTCCGCGGCGCAGGCGGGGACGGAGCGCTGAGTGCCGCCCGAGGGCGCCCACGGGACGTCCCGGACCGAGGGGCCGTGGCGCGGGTCGAAGAAGCACGGAGGGCGGCGCTCGGGCAGCGGCCCGCCCTCGCGACGGGCATCGAGCACCGCCAGCGCGAAGCGGCCCTCCTCCAGCGCCTCGGTCACCGGCCGTACGTCCGCGGGGCGCCGGGCGGCGGCCGACTTGGCCTTCGCCTCCTCGTAGGCGTCCAGGGCGCGGCCGTAGTCGTCCGCCATCTCGGGGGTGGACGCCGGGTCGGCCGGGTCGAAGCCGGTCCGGCTGAGCTTCTCCCCGTACGCGGTGATGTCCTCCTCGACCGCGCCGCGCACCTGCTCCAGCTCCGCCCGCTCACGCTCGCGGCGCTTCTTGCGGGTGCGCCGCAGCATGTAGAGACCGCTTCCGCCGACGGCGGCCAGAATGATCAGCACCACCACCGTGTCCCCCACCGAGAGACCGGTGGAGTCCCGCGCGCCCTGGTCGCCGCCGGTCCCCTGGCCGCCCCGGTCGTGGGTCGCCTTGGCCGCGTCGGTCACGAAGCCGTCCAGGACCGCCGCGAGGTCGCGCGGGTGCTGCCGCAGGTTCTGCTCCGCCAGCGCCTGCGAGGTGCGTCCCGGCAGCACCGAGGTGTCGGAGGCCGCGCCGAAGGAGGAGCCGAGCGCCACCGCGTAAATACCCGGACGATCGACGGCGGCCCGCAGCCGCCCGAAGACGCGCTCGCCTCCGTACGCGGGATTGTCCGGCAGGACGGCCACATAGATGGGCACGCCCGCGTCGCGGATATGTGCCACCAGGCGGCGCGCCTGTCCGGCGCTCAGTGCGTCGGAGGCGCCGGGATCGACGTATACGGGGCTGTTCCGCAGCGCCTTGCCGATCTTGTTCACATCCGTTTCGGCACGCGCACCTCCGGCGGTGAGCAGCACCGCCGTCAGAGCGACGAGGACGGCCAGCAGCAGCGTGCCCCATCGCGGCGTCTTGACGGACACACCTCGCAATTACCCGTATAAGGCTCATCTATGCGTGGATCCGGCTTTCGGCACGGGCCGGTGTCCGACGTGCGTGGCTGGGCCCCGCCACTGCCCCTCCCGGCGGTGGCGGGGCCCAGTGCTGTGGGATCAGCTCGTGGCGGGCGCCGTGCCGCTCTCCGGCTCGGTGACGACCTGGGTGAACTCGGAGACGCCGGAGGCGCCGAAATTGGCGTCCCCCGAGTAGAAGGCGTCGACGTCCCAGTTGCCTGCCGGCAGCGTCACCTCGAAGAAGGCGAATCCATTGGCGTCCACGGGCGGGCTGGTGATGATGGCGTCCACACCGTTGGTGAGGGTGAAGGTGACCGTGCCCGTCGGGGTGCCGTCGCCGGGCGGGATGGCCTCCACGAAGGCGACGAAGTCGATGGGCGTGCCCGCCTCGGCCGGGTTGGGGTTGGAGCTGATCGTGGTCCTGGAGTCCGCCGGGTTCACCACCTGCGTGAGCGGCGCCGACGCCGACGTGGCGAAGTTGGTGTCACCGCTGTAGGTGGCCGTCACGGTGTGCGACCCCGCGCCCAGGCCGCTGGTGATGAACGTCGCCGTGCCACCCGACAGCGGCTGCGTGAACGTGCCCCCGCCCGTGCCGGAGACCACGAAGGTGACCGATCCGGTCGGGGTGCCGGTCGCGGGCGGGTTCGGCGTGACCGTGGCGGTGAACGTGACCGGCTGCCCGAACGCGGACGGATTCGCGGAGGACGTCAGGGTCGTGGTCGTCGCCGCGGGGCCGGGGTTCACGGTGTGGGTGTCGGTGCCGGTGGACGGCAGGAAGTCCGTGCTGCCGCTGTAGATGACCACCACGGCGTGGGTGCCGGCACCGAGGGTGCTGAGGGTGAGTGTCGCCGTGCCGCCGGACAGCGGCTGGGTGAACGTGCCGCCCCCGCTGCCGCCGATGACGAAGGTGACCGTGCCGCCCGGCACGCCCGTGCCGGGCGCGACCGGGGCGACCGTGGCGGCGAACGTCACCGGCTGCCCCAGCGTCGAGGGATCGGGCGCCGAGGTCACCGTGGTCGTCGTCGACGCCGGGATCACCAGGACGGCCGTGGTGCCGGTGGACGAGGTGAAGTTGGCATCGCCGTTGTAGGTGGCGGTGACGATGTGGGTGCCGCCGCTCAGACCGCTCGCGGTGACCGAGGCCGTCCCGCCCGACAGCGTCCCGTTCAGGGTGGGGCCACCGCTGACCACGAAGGTGACGGTGCCCGTGGGGGTTCCGGCGCCGAGCGGTATGACGGTGGCGGTGAGCGTGACCGACTGCCCGGAGACCGCGGGGTTGGGTGACGCCGTGACCAGGGTGACCGTGGGTGAAGCCATGACGGGCCCTCCAAAAGGAGTGGAATGGTGGGCCGTTGCTCGCCACACGCGACCGCGAGCGCACGTGGCGGCTCAGCGGAGGCCAGGGGGTGCGCACTTACGGCGATCCACACGGGGACATCCATCCCCGCACCGCCGTCCCCCTGCAGATGGGGAACCCACCGGTCTGTAGCACCAGTAGGCGCGCGACACACCCCCAACGCCAGAGATACACCCCGAATTACCCCATATAGCCCAGCGCCCACTCGCTCTCCCAGCGCACCACCCACCCCTCACACGGCGCGCGCCGCCCCTCCCCAACTCCCCGCGCACGCGTGGCGCGCGGAGGGCGCCGCGACGTCAGAGGGCGTGGCTAGTCCGTGCGGCCGGTCACGGCGACGGTGACGCCGAGGCCGATCATGGAGAGTCCGCCGACGCCGCCGACCAGGGCGAGGCGTCGTGGGGAGCGGGCGAACCAGGTGCGGGCAGTGGCCGCGGCCAGGCCCCAGACGCTGTCGGAGACCACCGCGATGGCGTTGAAGATCAGGCCGAGCAGCAGCATCTGCAGCGTGACATGCCCCTGGTCGCGGTCGACGAACTGGGGCAGTACGGCGGCGAAGAACACCATCGTCTTGGGGTTGGCCACACCGACCGCGAACCCCTCCCATAGCGTGCGCAGGCCCCCATGGGCGGGGCCGTCGCCGGTGAAGGCGGCGTGCAGCGAGCGGCGCTGCCGTACCGCCTTGACGCCCAGATGGACGAGATACGCGGCGCCCACCAGCTTCAGCGTGGTGAAGACGACGGCAGAGCGCTCCACCACGGATCCGACACCCAGCGCCACGGCCACGACCAGCGCATACGCCCCGAGCGTATTGCCGATGACCGTGGTCAGCGCCGCGCGGCGGCCCTGGGACAGTGCCCGGCCGACCACGAAGAGCACGCTGGGGCCGGGGATCACGATCAGCAGAAGGGACATGGCCGCGAAGGCGAGCAGCCGGTCGATGGACACCATGGGGCGCATCGAAGCACGCGAACGGGGCGCGGCTCCAGTCGTTTTCCCGGTCGGCTGAGGTCGGTCGAGGCCGCGTGACCTCGGCTGAGTCCGTCTGAGATCCGCTGAAGCGAGGGGGCCGCCTGGTGCGATGCGGCCGCTCCACGATCGGTGGACCTCGCCGTAAACCACGGGCGCCCGAGTCTCGGTCTGCGGCAATCTGAGGCATACCGAACGGAAAACACGCCCTCAGGGGGGATTTGTGCCGTCCCGAACCACGGAGCAGGCGGAACCACCGGAACAGCCATCGAAGCAACCGCCGGAGCAATCGTCGGAACAACCGCCCGAGCGGCCCAGCGAGGAGTTACGGTTCCGGCCGCCCGCGATGACGGCCTTGGAGAAGAACCCCGTCACCACCCGGGCCATGGCCCGCAGACTGCCCCAACTCGTCCGCCGCTCCATGGCGTTGGCCTGGAAGGTGGACCGGACGGCGGTGGTGGCGCTGCTGGTGTGCCAGGCGCTGTCGGGCTTCTTCGAGGCGTTCGGGCTGCTGGCCACCACGGGCACGATCACGGCGCTCATCTCCTCCGGCCACATCACCGACCGGCTCCGGGACGCGCTGCCCTCGATCGCGGTGCTGGCGGGGGCGGCCGGGCTACGGGCGCTGCTGGGGATCGCGGTCAGCAACATCTCCAGCCGGCTGTCTCCGCGGATCTCCCGGGAGGCCGAGACGCAGATGCTGGACGCGGCGATCAACGCCGAGCTGGCGGCGTACGACAACCCCGGGTTCAACGACAAGTGGGACGCGGCGGACCGGGGCGCCGAGGTGGCGCAGGATCTGATCACCGAGTCGCAGCAGCTCATGGCGTGTCTCTCGTCGCTGATCGCGGCGGCGGGTGTGGTCACCGTGCTGCACCCGGCGCTGCTGCCGCTGTTGCTGCTGACCGCGTTGCCGCAGGGGATCGCGGGGATGAAGGCGGCCCGGGTGCACTACGAGACCAGTCGTGCGATGAGCGCCGACCGGCGCACGCTCGGGCTGCTGCGCTGGTACATGGTGGACAAGGACATCGCCGATCAGCTCCGTTCCGGCACCATGGCGGAGTTTCTGCTGAAGCGGTACCGGGCCATCGGGGCGCGGGTGGACGCGGCCACCGACACGGCGGTCCACCGGGGCGCGCGGTACGCGGTGCTGGGGGCGGTGGCGGGAGGGCTGGCGTCCGGGCTGGTCTGGGTGTCGCTGGCGCTGCTGCTGGGCGCGGGGCAGATGTCGGTGGCGTCGGCGGGTACGGCGGTGTTCGCGCTGCGGACGGTGGGCGCCTCGCTGCAGGGGATGGTCGGTTACGGGACGCGGCTGTTCCGTACGGGGCTGTATCTGGACGACTGGGCGGAGTTCATCGAGGAGGCGGGCGGGCACCGGATGCGGCGCGGCACCCGGGTCCCGGCGGCGCCGCGGGTGATCAGGGCCGAGGGGCTGACGTACGCCTATCCGGAGTGCGACGCCCCGGCCCTGGACGATGTCACGCTCGAGGTGCGGCGGGGCGAGGTGCTCGCGCTGGTCGGGGAGAACGGCTCGGGCAAGACCACTCTGAGCAAGCTGCTGACCGGGCTCTATCTACCCACCAAGGGCGCGGTGACCTGGGACGGCGCGGATGTGGCGGGGCTGGATCCGCAGGCGATGTGGCGGCATACGGCGGTCGTGCCGCAGGACTACGCGCACTGGCCGCTGTCCGCCCGGGACAACATCACCCTGGGCCAGCCGCACGGCGGGGACGAGGCGGTCCGGAAGGCGGCGGTCCACTCCGGGGCGCATGAGGTGGTGGACGGGCTGCGCAGCGGGCTGGACACCCTGCTCGCCCGGCAGTGGTGGGGCGGGGTGGAGCTGTCCGGCGGGCAGTGGCAGCGCATCGCGCTGGCCCGCGCGTTCCACCGGCCCGCCGGGCTGCTGGTGATGGACGAGCCCACCAGCGCGCTGGACGCCCGTGCCGAGCACCGGATCTTCGCGGGGCTGCGGCGGATGGCGCAGGACCGCGCCGTCGTCCTGGTCACGCACCGGCTGGCGAACGTCGCCGTGGCGGACCGGATCGTCGTGCTGGAGCGGGGGCGGGTGATCCAGCAGGGCACGTTCGCGGAGCTGACGGGGTCCCGCGGGCTGTTCCGGGAGTTGTGGGAGCTGCAGAACGACCGCGGGGTGCCGGCGCCACGCGGGGAGACGCCCTGAGCACCGGCGCCGCACGAGGAGAGCCCTGAGCGCTGGCGCCGCGCGGGCGGCTGGCTGGCTGGCT
Source organism: Streptomyces sp. NPDC007875 (assembly GCF_042868035.1). Lineage (NCBI taxonomy): Bacteria > Bacillati > Actinomycetota > Actinomycetes > Kitasatosporales > Streptomycetaceae > Streptomyces > Streptomyces sp. NPDC007875. The sequence continues at coordinate 436,994 of NZ_JBIADZ010000004.1, forward strand.
GGCTGGCTGGCTGAGCGTCGGTCCTGCTCAGGGGCTCGGGAACCAGCCGGTGGCTTCGGCGGCACGGGCGCGGGAGGCGGCTATTTCGGCGTAGGCCCGGTCACGGCCCTCCCAGTGGGAGCCCTCGACGGACTTGCCGGGCTCGAGGTCCTTGTAGACCTCGAAGAAGTGGGTGATCTCCCGCCGGTCGAATTCGGGGACGTCCTCGATGTCCTGGACGCCGACATAGCGCGGGTCATGGGCCGGGACGCAGAGGATCTTCTCGTCCGGGCCCTGCTCGTCGCGCATGCAGTACATGCCGATGGCCCGGCAGAGGATGACACAGCCGGGGAAGGTCGGCTCGGCGACGGTGACGAGGGCGTCCAGCGGATCACCGTCCCGGCCGAGGGTGAGGTCGACGAAGCCGTAGTCGGCCGGGTACTTCGTCGAGGTGAAGAGCATCCGGTCCAGCCGGATCCGGCCGGTGTCATGGTCCATCTCGTACTTGTTGCGGGACCCCTCCGGGATCTCCACGACCACATCGAACTCACCGTGCTCCATCGCGGCCTCCGGTCACCCGTGCGCTCCGCTGTCCTTCCAGTGTGCGCCCGGCCCGCAGGGCGGGCAGCTCGGACCTGGACACCTCAGCCGCCTCGCACGAGGGCGTCGATCTCGGCCTCGAAGAGGACCGAGGGGTCGAAGCCCATGCCCGTGAACTGGCCTTGCACATCAAGGCTGATCACGCCGTGGAGCCGGGTCCAGGTGCGCAGCGCACGGCCCTTCAGCTCGCCACCGGGCTCCTCCCCGGTCGCCCAGGGGCCCGCGCCCTCCAAATGGCGCGCCAACGCGGCCTCGAGCTCGGTGAGGGGCTGCCCGCCGCTCATGGCGGCGCCACTCCCCTCGGCGCCACCGCTCCCGCCGCCGACGGTGGCGCAGGCGTCGACGATGGTCCGCATCATCCCGGCCGCGATCTCGGTGGTCTCCGGCGGCGCGTGGTAACCGGGCACCGGGGTGCCGTAGATGAGCAGATAGCGGTCGGGCTGCCGCTTCGCCCAGTCGCGCAGGGCGAGGGCCAGGGCGCGGAAGCGATCGGCGGGGGTGGCGTCGGCGACGGCCCGGGCGAGGGCTTCGGCCAGATCGCGGTAGGTGTCGGTGATCAGCTCGGTCAGCAGCTCGTCCCGGCTCGCGAAATAGCGGTAGAGCGCGGGGCCGGTCATGCCCATCGCCTTCGCGATCGCGTTCACCGAGATGCCGGCCGTGCCCGACTCGGAGAGCTGGGCCAGGGCGACGGCCTTGGCCTCCTCCCGGGTCTGTTTGCGGTAGCGCTCTCGCCGTGCTGTCGCCATGGACGGGCCTCTCGTACGGGTCGTCGATTCCGGACTTGACACCTCGAGAGTAACAGGTTCATTGTTTGGTTAGAACTTCTCACAACAACGAGAAGCCCTCACATGAGAGCGAGATCCGCCATGATCACCGAAGTCGTCCTACCGGGCCAGGTGGAGCCGGAGGGGCTCCAGCTCCGCACCCGCCCGCTGCCCGAGCCCGGTCCCGGGCAGGCGCTGGTGACCATCGAGGCGTCGGGGGTCTCCTTCGCCGAGCAGCAGATGCGCCGCGGGAAGTACTACGACCAGCCGCCGTTTCCCTTCGTCCCCGGCTACGACCTGGTCGGCACGGTGGTCTCGACCGGCCCCGGGGTTGATCCGGCCCTGCGGGGCCGCCGGTTCGCGGCGCTCACGAAGATCGGCGGCTGGGCCAGCCACACCCTCGTCGACGCGGGCGATCTGGTGGAGGTCCCCGAGGGAGTGGACGCGGCGGAGGCCGAGACGGTGGTGGTCAACGGGATCACGGCCTGGCAGATGCTCCACCGCGTGGCCAAGGTGCGCCCCGGGACGACCGTGCTGGTGCACGGGGCCAACGGCGGAGTGGGCACCACACTGGTCCAGCTCGCCCGCCATGCGGGCGTCAAGGTCATCGGCACCGCCTCGCCCCGCCACCACGACGCGGTGCGCGCCCTCGGGGCCACCCCCCTCGACTACCGCGATCCGGATCTGCCCGGCCGGGTGCGCGCGCTGGCGCCCGGCGGGGTCGACGCGGTCTTCGACCACATCGGCGGCGAGGGCATCGCCGACTCCTACCGGCTGCTCGCCCGCGGCGGCTCGCTGGTCTCCTACGGCACGGCCGCCACCCGGGACATCCCCGGATCGTCCCGGGCCCCGGTGCTCAAGCTGCTCGCCCGCCTCACCCTGTGGAATCTGCTGCCCAACGGACGGGGGGCGCACTTCTACAACCTCTGGGCCGGACGGCGGCGGCTGGCCGCCTACCAGGCGCGGATCCGCGCCGATCTGGGGCGGGTGCTGGCGCTGCTGGCGAGCGGCGAGTTCACCGCAGTGGTGGCGGCGCGGATTCCGCTCTCCGATGCCGCGAAGGCGATGCGGCTGGCCGAGTCCGGCACCGTCACCGGAAAGGTGGTCCTGGTCGCGGACCAGAGCGCCCGCCTGGATGGCGAGGAGGGCGCGCGATGAGCGGCAAGCCCTTCGGCGAGCCCGGCAAGCCTGATGAGCACGGCAAGCCCGGCAAGCCCTATGTCAGCGGCCACTACGCCCCGATGGCGGTGGAGTCAACTATCTGGGGCCTGACCGTGCGCGGCTCCCTCCCTCCCGAGCTGACCGGCCGCTATCTGCGCAACGGCCACAACCCCCCGCCCGGGGTGGTGCCGTCACACTGGTTCAAGGGCAGCGGGATGGTCCATGGGCTGCGGCTGCGCGACGGAAGAGCGGAGTGGTACCGCAACCGCTGGGTGCGGACACCGGCCCTCCACAGCGCCATGGAGACGACCGCGGGCGACTCAGGGGCGGCCCCGGGCGGCGAGGGAGTGGACCCGGGCGGCGAAGGGGCGGGCGGTGCGGCCGATCTCATCGCCAGCGTCGCCGGCACCCATGTGATCGAGCACGCGGGCCGGGTCCTGGCCCTCCAGGAGGCCAACCTCCCCTATGAGTTGACCGCCGAGCTGGCCACCGTCGGCGCCTACGACTTCGGGGGAAGGCTGACCCGGGCCATGACGGCGCACCCCAAGGAGGATCCCGTCAGCGGGGAGCTGCACTTCTTCTCGTACTCCCCGTTACCGCCCCATCTCGTCTATTACGTCGCGTCCCGCGACGGCCATATCGTCCGCGAGGAGACCATTGAGGGCGCGGGGCCCTCGCTGATGCACGACTTCGGGCTGACCGAGCGCTATGTGGTGTGGCTGGACCTGCCGGTCGTCTTCGACCCCGCCGAGCGCTCCGGGATCCCCTACCGCTGGTCCGATGGCTACCGGCCGCGCATCGGCCTCATGCCACGCACCGGGCCGCCCCATGTCACCTGGTGCGAGGTGGAGCCCGGCGCCCTGCTGCATATCGCCAACGCCTACGAGGATCCGGCGGGCCGCATCGTCGTCGAGGGACCGCGCTATGACCGGGCCGCCTGGCAGACCTCCTGGAAGTGGTGGACCGGCGCCCCGGGCCACGCCACCGTCCCGCTGGTCGGCTCCCTGCACCACCGCTGGATCCTCGACCCCTGCTCGGGCACGGCACGGGAGGAGCCGCTGGACGACCTTGTCACCGAGTTCCCCACGATCAACGACGGTGTGCTGGGTCGGCCAAGCCGCTATGGCTACGCCGTCGCCTTCCCCGGCAGCGGGCTGGAGGAGTACGCACTGGTCAAGTACGACGCGGCCACCGGGGCCCGGCAGATAGCGCCGGCCGGACCGGGCCGGATGCCCGGGGAGGCGGTGTTCGTGCCCGCGGGCGGGGGCGGCGGAGGGAGCGAGGACGACGGCTATCTTCTGACCCTCGTCAGCGACCTCCGCCGGGACGCCTCCGAGCTGATCGTCCTGGACGCCCGGGACATCACGGCCGCCCCGGTCGCCACCGTGGAGCTGCCCCACCGCGTTCCCGCGGGGATCCACGGCTCCTGGATCCCCGACCCGGCCACCGGTCCGTGATAATTTTCGTATACGAGTTGTATGCGAAGCAGCATGGGGGCCCCAGTGCCAGCGCAGTCCGGACGAGAAAAGGCGTACGCGTTCCTCAAGGAAACCGTGCTGACCGATCCCGACATGCAGGGCCGGTTCCTCACCGAGCAGGAGATCGCCGACCGGATCGGCATCTCCCGGACCCCGATCCGTGAGGCCCTGCTCCTGCTGGCGGCCGAGGACCTGGTGCAGCTGGTCCCCAAGCGGGGCGCGCATATCGCCCCGCTCTCCGGCCGGGAGATCACCGAACTGATGGAGCTGCGCGGGATCGTCGAGCGCTACGCCGCCGAGCACACCATCGAGGCGGGCACGGTGCCGGTGGCGAAGCTGATGGAGCTGCTGGACCGGCAGCGCGAGCTGATGGGCCCGGACCAGGCCAAGGAGTTCATCGCCATCGACCACCTCTTCCACGCGACCATGGTCGCCGCGGTGGGCAATGAACTCCTCAACCGGCACTACGACGGACTGCGCAGCCGCCAGATCCGGGCCGGGGTGGTGGCCCTGTACAACCAGACCGGCCGCCAGGAGGAGGTGCTCGGCGAGCACCGGGCGATCCTGGACGCGGTGGCCTCCGGGGACAGGGAGACGGCCCGCACGGCGATCAGCGCCCATCTGGAGTCGACGCTGAAGGTGCTGCTCACCGGGTGAGTCACCGCCCGGCGGCCGGACGGGGGTGAGTCACCGCCCGGCGGCCGGACGGGGGTGAGTCACCGCCCGGCGCCCGGACCGGTAAGTCACCGCTCGGCGGCCGCCTCCGGATAGGTGATCACCAGCATGGTGACGCCCTCCTCGGTGACCCAGGGGCCATGCGGCATCCCCGGGGGCCGACAGGCGTAGAAACCACGCGAGAAGGTCCTGCCCAGGGTCAGATCGCGCATGCTGCCCTCGAGGAGATAGACCTCCTACCAGCCGTCGTGGCGGACGACCCCGGACGGGGACGTGTCCGTCCCCGGCTCCCAGCGCACCAGGGCGGTGCTGTGGGAGCCGCTCCCGTCCACGGCCAGGATCTGTTCGCTCACCCCCGCGCCCGCACCCGGCGGCCGCTGCCAGGGACCGGAGGGCAGATGGAACTCGAGCTCCGGTTTGGCCCCTTCGGCCTCGCGGGCGCCGCTCATGGGTTGACGCCCAGCCTGCGGTTGGCCAGGACGGACACCGTGCGGCGCACCGCCGTGACCTCGTCGGTGTCCACGTCCCCCACCAGCAGTCCGGGCCCCGCGTCCAGCCGCTCCCGTACGGTGCCGTCGGGGCCGATCAGGGCGCTGTGGCCGATACCGGTCGGAGCGGAGGCCGCGGCGGTCACGCCGGACGCCGCCGGGTCGGCCTGGCCCACGGCCGCCAGCCAAATGGTGGCGTCGAGCGCCCGCGCCCGGGTCAGCAGCTCCCACTGCTCGCGCTTGCCGGGCCCCGCGCCCCAGGAGGCGGGCAGCACGGAGAGCACCGCGCCCGCGTCGGCGTGGGCCCGGAAAAGCTCGGGGAACCGTACGTCGTAGCAGGTGGCCAGGCCGATCCGGACGCCGTCGAGGTCGAAGGTCACCACCTCGGAGCCCGGGGCCACGGTCTTGGACTCGGCGAAGCCGAAGGCGTCATAGAGATGGATCTTGTCGTAGGAGGTCTCCACCCCCGGGCCGGTGGCCAGCAGGGTGTTGGTCACCCGGCCGTCGGGCGCCGGGGTGAACATCCCGGCCACGACCACCAGCCCGGCATCCTTCGCGATCTGCCGGACCTCGGTGGCCCAGGGCCCGTCCAGCGGTTCGGCGATCGGGCCGAGCCGGGTGCCGAAGCAGGCCATGGCCGCCTCCGGGAAGACGACCAGACGCGCCCCGGCCTCCGCCGCCCGCTGTGTCTCCTGGCGCAGAAGGGCGAGGTTCGAGGCCGGGTCCGGGCCCGTGGTGAGCTGGCTCAGTGCGATGCGGAGGGGCATGGCGGGTGCTGCCTCATTTCCTGATCGGGAAGGTCGGAGTGTAGGCGGGGTACGCGGTCCCGTCCCGCGTAAGTGATCCCATCCCGCCCCTTCCCCGGCGCGGCTCGCTTTACAGCTCCGCGGAGCCGGGAGCCGGGAACCAGGTGCGGGACCGGGACGGGACGGGGACGGAACGGGTCAGGACACGGTGGTGGAGGTGGTGTGGCCGACGGGAAGCGGCTCCGGCTCCTCCTCCTGGGCGGAGGAGGGGTCCCGGCCCAGCCAGAGACCCGCCACCGTCACCACGGCGGTGACCGCGATGTAGATGGCCAGCGGCACCCAGGCGTGATAGACCCCGAGCAGCGTGGTGAAGAGCAGTGGCGCGACCGCGCCGCCGATGATCCCGGCGAGGGTGTAGGCGAGCGAGGAGCCGGTGTAGCGCAGCCGCGGGGAGAACTGCTCGGCGACGAAGGCCGCCTGCGGCCCGTACATCAGCGAGTGGATCACCAGCGCGCCGACGACCCCGAGGGTGAGCAGCGCCCAACTGCCATCCGCGACCAGTGGGAAGAACAGGAACGGCCAGACACCGGCGGCGACGGCGGCGCCTCCGTACAGCCACCGCCGGTTGACGCGGTCCGAGAGCGCCCCGGCCAGCGGGATGAGCACGATCTGCAGCGAGGAGCCGATCAGCACGGCGGTGAGCGCCGAGCCGCGTGACATGTCGAGTTCCTCGGTGGCGTAGGTGAGCACGAAGACGGTGAACATCGCGTACAGCACATCGGGGGCGACCCGGCAGAGGATCGCGGCGGTCAGCGCCCTCGGCTGGGTGGTGAACACCTCGCGCACCGGCGCCTCCGGGCGGTCCTGCGCGGCCTCCATCGCCTTGAAGACCGGGGTTTCCTCCAGCTTGGCGCGGACCCACAGGCCGAATCCCACCAGGGCGCCGGAGAGCAGGAACGCCACCCGCCAGCCCCAGCTGATGAACTGATCCTCCGTCAGCGCCGCTCCCAGCGCGGCCAGGACGCCGTTGGCCAGCAGATTGCCCGCCGGAGGGCCGACCTGCGCGGCGGAGGCGTAGAAGCCGCGTCGCCGCGGATCGCCGAACTCGCTGGACAGCAGTACCGCACCGCCCCACTCACCGCCGACGCCGACGCCCTGTGCGAAGCGCAGCAGCACCAGCGCGGCCGGGGCCGCGACACCGACCGTGGCGTAGGTGGGCAGCAGCCCGATCAGCAGCGTGGCGCCGCCGATGAGCACGAGCGTCGCGATGAGCACCTTCTTGCGCCCGATGACATCGCCGAGCCGGCCGAAGACGAAGCCGCCCAGCGGCCGGGACACATAGCCGACGGCGTACGTGGAGAACGCCAGCAGGGTGCCGGTGAAGGGGTCCTTGGAGGGGAAGAAGAGGTCGCCGAAGACCAGGGCCGCGGCGGCGGAGTAGACGGCGAAGTCGTACCACTCCAGGGCGGTGCCGGTGAGGCTGGCGACGAAGGCGCGGCGAACCCCGGACCGGTCGGCCCGGGGCGGTGCGCTCGATGCGGTGGGCTGCATGTTCCGTCCTCGAGGTGGTGCGTGAGGCTTACGTGATGGTACGTGGCGTTTGCACGGTGGTGCGATGAGATGGTCGAGGGGTGTGCGTGGGTCGACCTTCCGGCATACTTGTTGTATACCAAGCGTATGCGCAACCCCTCCGGGGGAAGTTAACCGCTTCGAAATCGCGGAAAGCGCGGTCACCGCAGCGAGCGGACAACCGCAGAAACAGCACATCGCCCCACCGTGCCTTGGAGAGCTCAGCCCATGACGACGCAGCCCACACAGCCCGCCCGGTCCTCGCTCACCTTCGAACTGCCCGATGGCTCCCTCCACCACGTGGAGGTCGTCCAGGTGCTCAACGCGGGCTACGCGGGACGCAGCCAGGACGATGTGGCCGCCCATGTCGCCGAGCTCGCCGAGCTGGGCGTGCCGGCCCCCTCCGTGACGCCCGCCCTCTACCCCGTCTCCCCCTACCTCGCCCAGCAGACCGGCCAGGTCAGCGTCCAGCACGCCCGCACCTCGGGCGAGGCCGAGTGGGCGCTGGTCGTGGCCGCGGACGGGGAGCTGCTGCTGACGGCGGCCTGCGACCACACCGACCGGGCGCTGGAGGTGCACGGCGTGGCCTGGAGCAAGAACGCGGCCCCCGATGTGCTGGCCACCCGCGCCTGGCGGCTGTCCGATGTGGCGTCCCGCCTGGACGATCTGACGCTCCGCGCCTGGGTCACTCACGACGGTGAGGAGACCGAGGTACAGAGCGGCACCCTGGCCGAGCTGCTGCCGCCCTCCTACTGGGTCGAGGTGCTGCGCGAACGCGGCGACCTGGTGCCCGGCACCGTGCTGATCTCCGGCACCATCCCGATGGCCGAGGGCGTGGACCAGTTCGCCGGGCACTGGCGGGTGGAGCTGGGCGACCCGGCCACCGGCCGGACCATCGACTGCTCCTACGACGTGGTCCCGCTGCCCGAGCCGATCGGCTGAGACCGGCCCGCACACCGGCACCAGGCGCCCGCACACCGGCACCGGCAACGCGCGAAGAGGGCACCGGCAACGCGCGAAGGCCGTCCACCGCACGACCCCCGTAAGGCGTGCGACAGACGGCCTTCGCCGATGCGCAGACGGTTCAGTGGTTCAGCGTCCGGTCAGGTCTCCCTGCCCTTCCGCATCACCATGCCGGCTGCGATCAGGCCGAACAGGCAGGTGATGGCACCCACGACGACATTGTTCGCGATCACTCCGGCATCGGGACCCCGGGCGACGACCCAGGGGGAGATGATCATCCATACACCGATCGCGGACATGGCCCAGCACAGGCTGTACATCCTCCTCGGCGCCGTGGTGAGGCCGATGCCCAGCAGGGCGATCGTGATACCGAGGACGAGGTTGTTGACCATGAGGTTGGGGTTGGTGCCCGAGAAGTGCACTACCCAGGGAGAGATGGCGAAGTACAAACCGGCGAGAAGTACCGGCCCGTCGAGGAAGACAACATCCCGAGCGTCCATCATGCGCGCGTAGCGCTCCCGCATCTCGGACACGTCGGGGTGGCCCGTGAGATCACCTTTTGCACGTGAGACGTCGGCCATTCGACTCGCCTCCTTCGATCCATGCAAGTCTGACCGCGCAGTGCGGTAAAACACCGCACCCCCATTGTGCGCCTCGCCTTGGTATATAGGTAGATGTCGGATTCGCATCAAATGACGTATAGTTCGCGGTCGGCCGCCGTACGACATGCGCACGGGAGGCAGGGGGGCGTCAGGCCGGATGGACCGCCTCGTGCTTCTCGTAGCAGTCACGGTCGAGATCGCGGACATCGACGGTGGTCTGTACGGTCAGCCCCGGCACGGGCGACACATGGGCGCGAGCCACCTCCAGCACGGCGGCGGACAGCTCCCGCTTCGTCCCGGCGTCGCGCCCGGACAGGATGGACACCTCGATATGGATCATGGCGAGGTCCGGGGCGCCGTCCGCGAGATGGGCCTCCTCTATCCGCCGGAAACGGGTCTTGCAGCCCGCCACCGCCGTGTCGACGGTCTTGGCGACCACCGGGTGCAGGGCGGCACCGAAGCCGGGGCGGTCGAACGCGTCGGTCAGGGTGTCGGAGTATTCGACGACGATATGCGGCATGGGCTTGCGCTCCTCACGGGGTACGCGGCGGCCGGTGGCGCTGCCACGTGGGGCCTCTTACGCGGGCATCGTCGCATCTGCTCCCGCCCCAGGGCCGAGCGCCCCGGGCCCGGTATCCGCTTCAGTCCCACCCCTGGTATCTGCTTCAATAGGCCCATGGCCAGCCTCCGTGACATCGCGACGGGTCGTTACGACCTCGAGCCGTTCTGGCCGTCCCGGCAGGCGCACCACTTCGACCGCGAGTGTTGCCGCGCATCCGATGCGCGGGCCCGCTCGCTCGGCCGCTGACCTCTCCGCCCGGCCGCCCAGCCCGCGCGCACGACGTCCACTGACGCCTTCTCGCGCGAAAGAGCTGACCTCATGACGAACCTCCGTGGCCTGTCGTCCGCCTCCGCTCCCGCCGCCCCGTCCGCGGCGTCCGCAACGTCCGTCCCGGCCAACCGCCAGCGGCTGCGAGCCGTCGCACCGGACGAGGTGCCGCCGGTCGCCGATCTGCTGCACCCCGGTGCCACCTGGCTGCCCGCTCCCCCGCACACCCTGCCCATGCTCCCCGGCCACCCGCCGATGGTCGGCTATCTCGTGCTGGTCCCGGCCGACCGGCAGCGGCCCGAGGCGGCGGGGCCGCCCCCGGAGGGAATACCGGCCGTGACGGGCGAAACGGGCGGGATGGGTGACGAGCTCATCCGGATCGACCCCGACCATCGGACCGCCGAGGTCGCGGGGCGGCCGCTGGACCTGACCTATCTCGAGTTCGAGCTGCTGAGCCATCTCGTCGCCCATCCGCACCGGGTGCACTCCCGCGATCAGCTGGTGACCACGGTGTGGGGGTACGGCCATGTCGGCGACGGCCGGACCGTCGATGTCCATGTGGCCCGGCTGCGGCGCAAGATGGGCCCCGAGCACCGGGGGACGATCGTGACGGTGCGGCGGGTGGGGTACAAGTACGTGCCCACCGTCTGACCGCATCCGTGCACCCATGACGCCCGCCGTGCCGGGCAGGCCAGGAGCCTGTCCGGCACGGCGGGCGCGAGCGCACGGTGCGCGTGCGGCCTGAGTTGGACCCGCGCCTCAGCGGCCCGCCCCCACCAGCGGCGGCCGCGGCCGCTCCACCGGCTCCTCGCCGTGGTCGAGGCTCGGCAGCCACCGCAGGGCGCGCGGCAGATACCAGTTGCGCTCCCCCAGCAGCGCCATCACCGAGGGCAGCAGCACCATCCGCACCAGCGTGGCGTCCACCAGCACCGCGACCGCGAGCCCGACGCCCATCTGCTGCATGTCCTGCATCCGCAGCAGCGCGAAGACCGCGAACACGGCGACCATGATGGTGGCCGCCCCGGTGACCGAGCCCGCCGTCGTCCGGATGCCCTCGCGGATCGCGTCCCGGGTGGCGAGGCCCCGTTCATGTGCCTCCCGGATCCGCGAGACCACGAAGACGTGGTAGTCCATCGACAGCCCGAAGAGGATGACGAGGACGAACAGCGGCATCCACGACTCGATCGCCCCGGCCGGCTCCATCCCCAGCAGCTCCGCGCCCCAGCCGTGCTGGAAGACGGCGGTCATCGTGCCGTACGCGGCGCCCACCGACAGCAGGTTGAGCAGGATCGAGACGAGGGCGATCGGCAACGACCGGAAGCAGAGCAGCATCAGAACGAAGGTCACGGCGGCGATGAAGAGGAAGACCGGTGCGATGTCGGTCTTCAGCTGGTCGTTGAAGTCGCGGCTCCCGGCGAGCTCACCGCTCACATACACCTGATCGGATACCGGCCCGAGGATCTTCGGCACCAGATCGTCCCGGAGGGTGTCCAGGGCGTGCCGGGAGGTGGCGTCCTGACCGTTCCCGGCCAGCGGCACCTCGATCCGGGCCACCCCCTTCGTACGGTGCGCCTCGACGTCGACCGTCCTGCCGAACCGCCCGGACGCGGCGAGTTCCTTCTTGAAGTCCGCCACGGCCGCCTCGAAGCGGGGCGAGGCGATCTCGTCGGAGCGCAGCACCACCTCGGCCGGGGCGGGGCCGCCGGGGAAGGAGCCGGTGATCTCCTGGTACGCCACGGTGATCGGGGCGTCGGAGCCGAACTGCTTGTCCATGCCGAGCTGTTCGGTCTTCATCCCGAGGGCGGGCGCGGACAGCACCAGCAGCAGCGCGCCCGATACGACGGCGAACAGCTTCGGCTTGGCCAGGACCGGCCGCATCAGCCTGACGGTGACACCACCGCTGGTGTGCACGCCCTTCTTCCGGCGGCGGTTGAGCAGCGGCACCCGCCCGGCGTCGATCCGGTCGCCCAGCCAGGACAGCATCGCGGGCAGCACGGTCACCGAGCCGAGCATGGCCATCAGGACGACCAGGATGGTGGCGACCGCGAAGCCGTGGAACAGCAGCAGCCCGGACAGGAACATCCCGGACATCGCCAGCATGACCGTGACCCCGGAGATCAGCACCGCCCGGCCGCTGGTGGCGGCGGCGATCCGCAGCGCGGTCCCGGCGTCCCGGCCCGCGGCCCGCTCATCGCGCTCCCGTCGCAGGTAGAACAGCGAGTAGTCGACGCCGACGGCCAGGCCCACCAGGAACATCACCGAGGTGGTGGAGTCGAACATGGGCAGCTTGTGGCTGACCAGGGCGAGCAGTCCGAAGGTGCCGACGCAGGCGGTCACCGCGAGCAGCACCGGCAGCAGCGCGGCGACCAGCGCCCCGAAGACCACCAGCAGAATGCCCAGCGCCAGCGGTACGGCGGTCAGCTCGGCCTTCTTGAAGTCATTGGTGAGCATGTCGTCGAGCCGGTGCTGGGCGGTGGCGTCGCCGAACTCGTAGACCACGATGCCCCGATGGGCCGACTCGGTCTTCTTCACCGCCTCGACGACCGGCTCCACCCGCTTCCCGGCGGTGTCCGGGTCGCCCTTCATCTCAAAGCTGATCAGGGCCTCCCGTCCGCTCTCCGAGCGCACCGGGGGCTGGACGCGCACCGCCTCACCCGTCCGCTCCAGTCGCGCCGTAAGGTCGCGGGCCGCGTCCCGCCAGCCGTCCGGGCGATCGCCGCGCAGCATCACCATCTCCCCGGCCGGGGTCTGGAGGCCCGCGTCCTCCAGGATCTTCTCCGCACGTGCGGAATCGCCCGTACCGTTCTCGGAATTGGTCATCTGCCGGGAGCCTGACATTCCGCCGACCACGGCGACGACCACGACGAACAGCAGCCATCCGGTGATCGCGGTCTTGCGGTGGCGAGTGCTCCACCCACCCAGCCGCACGGCCAGGCCCTTCCTCGTTGCGCTCATGGCGTCTCTCCCCGTGAGGTACGGACGGAACAGGTCATGCCACGACGCTAGAAAGCCGCAGGTCCGCGCCCCAGCCGGGCAGCCACCCAGTCGCCGAGCCATAGGGCGATGCGGGGAGGTGGTGCCAGGTACACCCCGGGACGGTGTCCGGCCCCCGTGTCCGGGCGGCGGGCCGCTGACACACTGAGGAAGCCCGCCGGTGCGGGCATGACGTTCCGACCAGCGAGGGGGAAGCCGGATGAAGGCACGTGGAGCGCTGACGGCCTGTGCACGGGGGTTCGCCGTCTCCTGGCTCGCGCTGGTGTCGATCGCCCTGTCCGTGCTGACGATCGTGTCGATCAGCTTCATCCCGCTGGGCATCGGGGTGTTCACCACCCCTCCCCTGATCCGCGCGGTGCGGGCGCACGCCAATCGGCGCCGACTGCTGGCCGCCGCCTGGGCCGATGTGCGGATCCAGCTGCCGTACCGCCCGCTGCCGGCCGACCGGCGCTCCGGGGTCACCGGCCAGGTGGAGCTGTGCACCTTCCTGCTGAAGGACCCGGCGACCTGGCGCGATCTGCTGTGGCTTCAGGTCGACATGACGGCCGGGTACGCCATCGCGCTGCTGGCCTTCGCTTTCATGCCGTACGGGCTCGAGGGGTTCGTGCTGGCCGCCGGGGTGTGGGAGCCGATCGTGGACGCGGGCGGCACCTACTGGTACGCGTTCCTGCCCATCGACTCGCTGGGCACCGCCCTGCTGGCCGTCCCGGTCGGCGTCGGCTTCATGGCCCTCGGCTCGGCCCTCTCCCCCCTCCTGCTGCGCGGCCACTTCCTGCTGGCCCGCTCCTTCCTGGACCCGACCCCGCACATGGCGCTCGAGCAGCGGGTGCGGCGGCTCACCGAGACCCGGCACGACGCCGTGGACACCTCCGCCGCCGAACTGCGCCGCATCGAGCGCGATCTGCACGACGGCGCCCAGGCCCGGCTCGTCGCCATGGGCATGAGCCTGGGCACCGTGGAGGCCCTGATCGAGAAGGACCCGGCCAAGGCCAAGGAGTTGCTCGCCGCGGCCCGTACGAACTCCGCCGAGGCCCTGGCCGAGCTGCGCGACCTGGTCCGCGGCATCCATCCGCCCGTACTGGCCGAGCGCGGCCTGGGGGACGCGGTGCGTGCGCTGGCGCTGCGGATGGCGGTGCCCGTGGAGGTGGACGTGGACCTTACCGGCCGCCCCGACGAACCGGTCGAGTCGGCGGCGTACTTCGCGGTCAGCGAGGCGCTGACCAACGCGGCCAAGCACGCGGGCGCCTCGCGGATGTGGCTGGACATCCACCACCAGGACGGCATGCTGCGCATCACCGTGACCGACGACGGCCGCGGCGGCGCCCGGATCACCCCGGAGGGCGGGCTGAGCGGCGTCGAGCGGCGCCTGGGCACCTTCGACGGGGTCCTCGCGGTCAGCAGTCCGACCGGCGGGCCCACCATGGTGACGATGGAGATCCCCTGCGCCCTCTCGGCGCAGGGCGCCGCCAGATGACCCGCCGCCGGGGGAAATCCGGCGGCGGGACGCGCCGCCCGGCCTGGCCGGCGAGGTGCTGCGGATATGGCACACCCGCCTGGACCCCCAGGGCCGCACCAGTGTGGTCCGCCTCAACCCGGGTACGACGTGGAGGACTTCGACGTACGGCGGCTGGCGCGGGAGGTGCCGACCGTGGGGGTGCGGGACGCGGAGGACCTTCCGGCCCTGGTGGAGCTCGCCCAGTTCGCGGAGGGCCGCACCCGCGCGGCCGAGCTGTGGACTCATATGGACGCCCGCGTACGACGGTTCCTGGAAGTGGAGGGATGAAGCAGGACAGGACGCTCGTGGCGCTCACCGGCCTGACCGCGCTGCCCTACCAGGTGTGGGGCGCGATTCGTCTTGTACCGCTGGTGCGGGAGGAGCCGATCACCGATCTGCGCCTGGACGACCGGCTGTACGGCGAAATGACTTCGCGGCCGTGGCGGTCGACCGGCGCACCGCGTACTGCTCGTACATCCCGCACGGTTACGTGGCGAACTGGACCGACGACGGCACCCCCGTGTCCTCCTACGGCACCCGGCTGCGGCAGGACGCCGACGGGCCGCGCCCCGCGTGCGTTCCGCTGCGCCTCCACCGCCGGATGACCCGCCGCGTCGACAAGAACCGGGTGCGCTTCCTGCCTCTCCACCTGGCCCTGGAGGGCTGTTTGGCGCTGCACTTCGGCGGCCCCGCGGTGGTGTGGGAGGAGTGGTCCCACCGGGCGGTCAGCCGGGGTCTGTCCCCGAGGGTCGAGCAGGCGCATCTCGGGGCCGAGGTGGAGGGGCTGCGCGACGCGCTGCGGGTCTTCGAGATCCGCCCCGGCCAGTGCGGGGTCATGGTCTACGCGGCCGACGCCCTCACGGCCGCCTTCGTGGTGCCGCACCCCGACGACTACCGCGCCCTGCACCCCTCACTGGTCCCGGACCTTTTCGGGGAGCTGATCCACCACTACACCGCGCTGTACGGCTCGGTCCCGGAGTTCCGGGCCCGGATCCGCGACGGCGCGGTGGGCTCGCTGGCCGAGCTGCGGGCGGAGGCCGCCCGGCATCAGCGGGAGTGGGCGGAGTTCCACGACCACACCACGGCAGGCGGGCTGCTCGACGAGTCGTACTCCCTCCAGCGCGTCCGCACGATGGGGCCTTTCGCCCTGTCCCGTTTCCTGCCGCTGAGCCGCGACCAGCTCGCCTCCCGTGTGGAGCACGCGAGGTTCGGCGCGCTGCTGCGCCAGGACATACGCGACCACTACCGCGCGGCGGCGCGCGGGACGGCGCCCTGACGAGCTGGCTGCGCCCTCGCCCTGACGGCCGCCGCCCTGCTCTCCGCCCGCACGTCCCGCCGTGACGCCCTCGGCTGGGCGGTTCTGGCCACCGTCGGCTGGGTCTCCTGCTGCTCCCCCACTACGCGAAAAACGAGGCGGGCGGCCGGCACCGCGTGAAGTCGTCGGTCAGAAGAGGGGAGCTGTCGACGAACATCCGTCGCGTGATGCCGATCGTCCACTCCGAGGACGGGGAGATGGAGCAGAACCGGGACTTCTACGGCCGGCTGGGCTTCGAGGAGGTCATGAACCACGGCTGGATCATGACCCTCGCCTCCCCCACCACCCCGGCGGCCCAGGTCAGCTTTATGACGAGCGACAAGACCGCACCGGTCTCGCCCGACCTCAGCGTCGAGGTGGACGACGTCCTGGGCCACCGCTGACACTCCACCGCGCCGCGCGCGCTCAGTCAGTGATGTACCAGTCGTCCTTCATGTACTCCAGGGTGCTGGTCCCGATCTCGTTTTCGGAGAAGGTGACGGAGGCCTTGACCGCATCGGCCGGAATGTCGATCTTGGCGGGGCTTCGTACGACGACCTTCTGCGGGTCGACCGTCGCGGTCTGCAGAGCCTTCTTCTGCGTAGGCGAGATCATCTGGAACGTGACGAGGAACGTGGACGTGCACGGACCGAACCCCTGGTCCTCCGCCTGCTTCGCCGCGGGCCCGGCCACCTCGCAGACCGTCTTGATGTCCTCCCGGCCCACGGCGTGCAGATACTCCTCGTACCGCTGGATCGCCCCTTCCTTCGTCCTGGGCGCGGCCTGGTCCGTGGGCTGTTCTGTGGGCTGTTCTGTGGGCTGGTCCGTGGGCTGGTCCGTGGGCTGGTCCTTGGGCGGATCCGTCGGCGGCTTGTCGGCGGGCCCGCAACTGTCGTTGGTGAAGATGCCCGACAGCAGACGCCCCGGGCGCGGGCCCATCGGCCCGTTGAATCCGCTCACATGCTGCTGCGACCCCCACCACCCGGCGTACCCCCACCAGGGCTCGCGGTTGACAGGGCGGGCGTGCTCCCAAGTGCGCCACTCGGCGCCGCCCTTCGAGGGCCGATCGAGGGTGCCGTTCACCCACTGGTTCTTATCGGTCGGATAGGAGCCGTGTGAACCACGCGCCGAGTACACCGTCGGATGCCCGTCCTGCGGATCCAGTTCCGACCACTTCACGCTGCACGTATCCTTGCCGTGCTTCGCGAACGTCACCGCCTCCGGCTTGCCGTCGTGCAACTGGACCGCGACGCGCTCCCAGTCGCCCTCGTGCCGGTTGCCCGGAGTCAGGTTGTTGTAGGCGTAGAAGAACCAGTAGACGTACGCCGCGCGCTCCGTGTCGGTCTTGTGGTTGTGGTACTCCCAGTAGACCGGCGCGTCAGTGCCCTCGCCCTTCCGCACCTCCTTCGGCGGGTCGAGATAGAAACCGCCGTCGGCCTCGGTCGAGGTGTGCCACTTGTCCCCGTGTCCGGGGCAGGACACCGGCTTGGACGAGGACTTCCCCGGCTGCACGTCCGCGTGCTTGTAGGGACTGTCCTTACTCCCCAACCGCCGCGGGTCGGGCGGATCGGCCACCGGTCCCTCGTCACGGCAGAAGCCGTCGTGGTCGAAGCGCAGCGCGGACCGCCCGATGAACCGCGTCGCGTCCATCGGCAACAGCGACTCCCCCTTGGCCAGCCGCACCAACGGCGCGAACCGCGCGGCCTCGGCCGCGGACCCCTTAGAAGGCTCCGCCCCCGTCCACTCCTTCTCCTTCTCCTTCTCCGGCCCGCACGCCACCAGCGCCACCGAAAGCGACACCGCCACGCCCACCATCACCCGCATCCGACCCAGCACCGGCTCCCCCTTCGTTCGCCCGCCACCAGCCAGCAGCACGTCAAGAGGACATTACGCGGAAGGCGGCAGAACGGTTCCCCGCGCGGGGCGCCCAACCCACAGGGCCGCCCCGCGCGGAGGCCCTCCCCTTACGCTCAGCCGTGCTGCTCCTCGGGCTTCGGCGGCGCGAGGGCGAACCACACCGCCTTGCCGTACCTGGAAGACGCGGCCTCCGTCGCCAGATACGACGAGCACTTCGCTAGGTTGGAAGCCATGGCGCTGGCCCCCATCGACGCCCCGGCGGCACCAGAGACCCGCATCGCCAAGGACTCGCTGGGGCTGATCCAGCGCATCCTGTATCCCTTGCTCCAGGAGAGGCATCGGTGTCTCGGCTGATATGGCGGAAGTCAAGCTTCAGCGAAGGAGGAGCCGTCAACTGCCTCGAGGTCGCCACCGACCCCACCGGCACCCCCCACCTCCGGGAAAGCGACGACCCCCACACCGTCATAACCACCACCCCCACCGCCCTCCGCGCACTCCTCCGCACCATGGAAACCGGCGCCCTCGACCGCCCGGGCCACTGATCCCCTCCCGCTCACCGCACAGCGGTACATTCGTCGGATTCGGTCACGTCCCCCACCCCAGGGGCCCGACGAAGTCTTGGAGCCGCCGTGCGCGTTGTCCTCGCCGAAGACCTCTTCCTCCTGCGGGACGGGCTGGTGCGGATGCTGGAGGCGTACGACTTCGAGGTCGTGGCCGCGGTGGAGAGCGGGCCCGAGCTGAGCAAGGCGCTGGCCGAGCTGGATCCGGATGTGGCGGTGGTGGATGTGCGGCTGCCGCCGTCGTTCAGCGACGAGGGGCTGCAGTGCGCGCTGGCGGCGCGGCGGGCGCGGCCGGCGCTGCCGGTGCTGGTGCTGTCGCAGCATGTGGAGCAGCTCTACGCGCGGGAGCTGCTCGCGGACGGCAGTGGGGGCATCGGATATCTGCTCAAGGACCGGGTCTTCGACGCCGATCAGTTCATCGACGCGGTGCGGCGGGTCGCCGCGGGGGGCACGGCGATGGATCCGCAGGTGATCTCGCAGCTCCTGGACCGGCGCGCCCAGGACAAGCCGCTGGGGCGGCTGACGCCGCGGGAGCTCGAGGTGATGGAGCTGATGGCGGAGGGGCGGTCGAATACGGCGATCGCGGCGCAGCTTTTCGTCACCGAGCGGGCGGTGGCCAAGCACACCTCCAATATCTTCGGAAAGCTCGGTCTGCCGCCGTCGGACGACAACAACCGCCGGGTGCTGGCGGTGCTGGCCTACCTCGACCGAGGCTGATGGTCCACGGCCCCGGGAACCGGCACCTCCCCGTGCGCCCCATTGCTCCCACCCCACAACGCTGGTTAAGTGCCTTGTCCATATGACCCATTGGCCGTTGTCCGTTGGGGGGCGCATGAGCGACCTGAGCAGACGCACGCTGATCGGAACCGCCGGAGCACTCGGGGCCGGGGCCACGCTGGGGAGCCGCATCCCCGCGGTGGCCGATGAGCCGCACGACGCACAGGACACCGCCGTGACCGGATTCGACACCGCTCCCGCGCGAGCCGCCCTGCGACGGCTGCTGCCGGAACACGCCGATCAGTTCCGGCTGGTGGCGCTGGAGAAGCGGGGCGATGAGGAGCGGTTCGAGGTCGGCGGGTCCCCGGGGCGGCTGACGGTCTCCGGGACCAGCCCGGCGGTGCTGCTCACCGGGGTGCACTGGTACCTCAAGTACACCTGCCACGCCCAGATCACCTGGTCCGGCGATCAGCTGAACCTGCCGGGGAAGCTGCCCGCGCCCGCCAAGCGCGTCACCCGCTCGACCGCGCTCCCGCACCGTTTCGCGTTCAACGACACCCATGACGGCTACACCGCGCCGTTCGCCGACTGGGACCGCTGGGAGCACCTGATCGACGTCGCGGCCCTGCACGGCTGCAACGAACTGCTGGTCACCGCCGGTCAGGAGGCCGTCTACCACCGGCTGCTCCAGGAGTTCGGCTACACCGAGACCGAGGCGCGCACCTGGCTCCCCGCCCCCTCCCACCAGCCGTGGTGGCTGCTGCAGAACATGAGCGAATACGGCGGCCCGGTGTCCACCGCGCTCCTGGCCAAGCGCACCGAGCTGGGGCGGCGGATCGCCGACCGGCTGCGGGAGCTGGGTATGCGGCCGGTGTTCCCCGGCTACTTCGGCACCGTTCCCGACGGCTTCGCGGACCGCAACCCGGAAGCCCGTACGGTGCCGCAGGGCGACTGGAACGGGCTCAGGCGGCCCGACTGGCTCGATCCGCGCACCGAGTCGTTCCGGAAGGTGGCCGCGGCCTTCTACCACCATCAGCGCGAACTGTTCGGCGAGGCCGGGCTGTTCAAGATGGATCTGCTGCACGAGGGCGGCGATCCCGGCGACGTCCCGGTGCCCGATGCCGCCCGCGCGGTGGAGACCGCGCTGCGGACCGCCCGCCCCGACGCCATCTGGGTGATCCTCGGCTGGCAGGAGAACCCCCGCCGCGATCTGCTGGACGCCGTCGACCACGACCGGATGCTCGTGGTCGACGGGCTGTCGGACCTGGACACCGTCACCGACCGGGAGAAGGACTGGGGTGCGGTGCCGTACGCGTTCGGCACCATCCCCAACTTCGGCGGCCGCACGACGATCGGCGCCAAGACCCATATGTGGACGCAGCGGTTCACCGTCTGGCGCGACAAGCCGGGCAGCAAACTGGTGGGCACCGCCTATATGCCGGAGGCGGCCGAGCGGGACCCGGCCGCGTTCGAGCTGTTCAGCGAGTTGGCGTGGCGGGAGGAGGCGGTGGACCGGGCCGAGTGGTTCCGCTCGTACGCCGATGTGCGCTACGGCGGGCGGGACGCCAAGGCCCGGGAGGCGTTCGCCGCGCTGCGCGACACCGCGTACGAGATCAGCAGCAAGGACGGCCGCCCGCATGACTCGGTCTTCGCCGCCCGCCCTTCCCTGACCGCCCGTTCGGGCACCAACTACGCGACCCACACCCCCGCCTTCGACCCGGCCGGCTTCGACGTGGCCTTCGCGGCGCTGTTGGGCGTACGCGCCGGGCTGCGCGACAGCGACGCCTACCGCCATGACCTCACCGATATCGCGCGGCAGGCGCTCGCCAACCGCTCCTGGCAGCTGATCCCCCAGCTCCAGGACGCCTACGGCCGTAAGGACCGCACGGCCTTCCGGACGCTGGCCCGGCTGTGGCTCAAGCTGATGCGGCTCAGCGACGATATGACCGGCGCCCACCGGCGGTTCCTGCTGGGCCCGTGGCTCGAGGACGCCAAGCGGATGGCGTCGGGCGAGGAGGAGTCGGCCCAGCTGGAGCGGGCCGCGCGCACCCTCATCACCACCTGGGCGGACCGCGCCACGGCGGACGGCGGCAGGCTGGCCAACTACGCCAACCGCGACTGGAGCGGCCTCATCGCCGACTTCCACCTCCCTCAGTGGCAGTCGTATCTGGACGAGCTGGAGGACGCGCTGTCGGAGAACCGGCCCCCGCGCGCCTTCGACTGGTTCGCCGTCGAGGAGCCGTGGACACGGGAGCGCACCAGCTATCCGGTGCGGCCTACGGCGGACGCCCACCGCACCGCCCAGCGGGTGTACGAGGCACTGGCCAAGGCCCCGTACCAGGGCACGCTGACCGTCACCGCCGAGCCCGCCTCCCTGCCACCCGGCGGCACCGCGTCCCTCACCGCAGCCCTGCGCAACGTCAACGGGCTGCGCCCCACCGGCCGCGTCGACTTCGACCTCACCGTGACCGGTCTGGAACCGGTCCCGGACGGGCCGACCCGGCTGCCCGGCGTCCCCGCGGGCGGCACGGGCGAGGTCCGCTGGCGCGCGACCGCGCCCGACGAGCCGCTGGAGCACCCGCTCAAGCCGCTGCCGTACGAGCTGGGCGTCATCTACGGGCCACGGGGCGAGGACCGGGTGCGGGCCGTGCGCACCGGGACGCTGTGGATCGCCGGACCGCTGGCGGACGGCTTGCGGACGGTCACCAACAGCGGTGCGGCCTTCGGCCAGCTCGACGAGCGGTTCGCGATCGACGGCGCGGGCCAGGACCTGTGGAAGGGCACCGCCGAATTCGGCTCCGTCTACCGCGACGGCGTCCTTACGGTGGGCACGGCCATCACCGTGAAGGTGACCGCCCAGGCGGCCACCGGGCCCTGGGCGCGGGCCGGGATCATCGTCCGCAACGACCTCGCCACGGCGGGCTCCCCGGGGTTTGTGAACCTCTCCGTCACCCCGGCCAACGGGGTCGTCCTGTCCTACGACTCGGGCGGCGACGGCACGCTGGACACCTACCAGCGGATCACCGGCGTCAAGGCGCCCGTCCTGCTGCGGCTGACCCGCACCGCGGCCACCTCCTACACCGGCGAGCTGTCCACCGACGACGGCGCGACCTGGCGGAAGGTGGCCACCGTGACGGCACCGGGCGCGACGGCCGTGCAGGACGCCGGGATCTTCATGACCGCGGCGAACGGCGGCACCGGGGCCCGCGGAACGGTCGAGTTCAGCGGCTGGAAAACCAGTACGCCGTAGCGGGTTGGCGTCAGTGGCGGGGCGGGGCTCAGGGGGTGTCCGGCGGATCATGATGCCTGCGGCGGGCTGCTGCCCTCCCCGCCCCTCCTCTCAGCATCGATATGCGGCTCCGCCGCGTGGTGGGGCTCCGCCCCAGACCCCGGCCGGACGACCCGGATGTGCGCGGGCGTCCGCCCGGTCATCCGCCGCGCCGGCGGGCTGACCGCGATCAGCCCGCCGGTGCCGGTGTTCACGGCGGCGACGGTCGGCTCGTCGACGCCCGGGGCCAGGGGCGGAGCCCCCTGCCACGCGGCGGACACCCCCGTAGAGGTGACCAACCCGGCCCGCCACTCGTTCACGAACCGTGGACCAGCACCAGGCGACAGTCGCCCCCGACGACGAAACCACCGGCCTGATCGACGTCGAGCAGGCCGAGGCCGCCATCGTCGAGCACTATCCGCGGCTGGTGCGGCTCGCGTATCTCATCCTGCCGCCCGGCATCGGGCGCACCCGCCGGGTGCTCGCGGCGCATGCCCTCGCCCAGCGCGCACTGCCCCGCAACCGGGGTTACGGCACGGGCCCGGACCCGCACCCCGATGTCGAACTGCCCTGGCAGCGCGGGACGAAGGGGCCGGGGGCCGACACGGGCTATGCCTATGTGCGGCTGCGGGTGCTGCGCCTGGCGCTGCGTGCCGCCCGGCCGCGGCGCTGGTGGCAGCGGCCCCCGGCGCTGCCGCAGGTGTTCGGGCTGCGGCTGTTCCCGCGCTCCGGCGGGGCCGATGAACTCGCGCTGGAGCGAGCCCTGTCCGAGCTGTCCGGGCCCGGCCGCGCCGCGTATGTGCTGCGGGAGCTGGAGCGGCTCGGCGAGCACGAGGCGCGCACCCTGCTGCGTGCCGCGGGGGTCGCCGACGCGCGGGCCGCGCTGGACGAGGCGGATGCGGTGCCGGAGCAGGTCGGCAGCCGCGACGGATCGCTGCTGGAGTCCCCGGAGTTCGACCCGTGTTCGCTCCAGGCGCGGCCCACCGATCTGATGCGCCGCCGTCAGCATGTGCGGGCGGTGCTGGTGGCCGTGGTGGCGCTGGTGGTGTGCGGGACGCTGCTGGGCGTGCCGGGGCGGGGCTGGGGGTCGACCGGTGCGGCCGCGCCCTCGTACGCCCGTAATCCCTCCTCCGAACGGGCCCTGAATCCGGCGCGGTTGACGCGGGTCGCGCCCGACGCCTGGCGCTCCGCGTCCCGCGCCGGGTTCTCCTCCTGGCCCGCGCGCGGTGACCGCGTCCGGGACACCGCGCTGCTGCGCCGCGCGCTGGCCGTCTGGGCGCGGCCGGGCCGCTCCGTGCGGGTGTCGGCCACCATGGGCACGCAGTCCGGGCCGCCCTCCGGGCCGCCGCAGCTGCTGTTCGCGGGCGAGGTGGACCAGGCCACGGTGGTGCTGCTGTACGACGGGCTGCGGGTGGCGCGGTACGCGGAGGCGGGCGAGGGCGGTGCGGCCGCGCTGGACTTCGCCCGGCTGGACGCGGCCGACGCGGCCACCTCGACCGCGCTGGTACTCAGCCGCACGGACGGCAACGTCCGCTATCTGACAGCCCCTTGGGTGCGCCATGCCTGGGTACGGGATCTGCTCCACCCGAACGGGGCGCCGCGTCCGCTGCACCGCACCGGGCACGGGGTGACCGACCCGGTGCGCACCGTTCCGCAGCTGCGGCCCTGCCGTGGCTGGCCCGCGATGCAGTTCGGCTCCCGGCTCGTGGCCGACCTGGGCGAACTGGCCCCGGCCCGGCTCACCTACGGCACCCCCGGCGCCCCCGGCGGCGGTGTGCGCGATGTGGCGGGGCGGGCGGCCCGCGCGAGCTGGGCCAGGACCGGGTGCCGACTGGCGATGATGCGCGGGCGGGGGGTGCGCTCGGTCAACGCCTGGCGGTTCGCCGCCCAGGCCCTGCCGGAGGCGGGCGGCCACGCGGCCTGGCTGTGCACCCGCGCCGATACCTGGCGGGACACGGGCAGCAAGGTCCTGGCCCAGTTCCAGCCGTGGGGCACCCGCCGGGGCGCGGCGGGTGCGGTCGTCTCCAGCGCCGACAACTCCCCCGCCTGCGGCCCTCGTGAGCCGCGGGTGCTGGCGGGGGTGCTCTGGAAGGCACGCTCCGGCCAGTGGTATCTGCTGGCCGCCGGAAGCCGTCAGGTCACCCGGATCGTCGCCACCGGCGGCGTCCGGGGCCGCTCCCACGGCCGCGGCCTGACCCTCCCCGCGAAGGCGGGTGCCCGCGCCGACCTGAAGGCCCGGCTGGCGGACGGTGGCCGGCTGAGCCCGTTGCGCTAGGGGTGTCCGGCGGGTCCTGACGCCTACGGCGGGCTACTCCCCTCCCCGCCCCATCCCGCAGCGTCGATATGCCGCTCCGCAGCGTGGCTGGGGCTCCGCCCCTGGACCCCGAGGTCCGGGGGCGGAACTCTGCCACGCGGCGTGGCCGCATATCGATGGCTGCCGTCGATCGTCCGCGGCGCCGTCTGGCCGGTCTCGCCCCGCGGCGGAGCCGCACATCGACACAGCCCCGCGCCCAGGGGCAAAGCCCCTGGCAATGGGCACAGGCGGCAGGCTGCTCCCCGTCCCGCCCCTTTCCACAGCATCGATACGCGGCTGTGCCCCATGGCGGGGCCCCGCCCCAGAACCCGGGATCCAGGGGCGAGGCCCCCGGCAACGGGAACCGGCAGAAACCGAGGCTCTGCCCCAGACCCCCGGGGCCCAGGAGCAAAGCCCCGGCAACCGGAACCGGCGGAAACTGGGGGCTCCGCCCCAGACCTCGGGGCCCAGGGGCGGGGCCCCTGGTAGCGGGAAGGGGCGAGGAGGGGAAAGCATCGATATGCGGCTTTGCCGCGTGGTCCGCCGGGCCCCCGCCTAGCCCCCAGCCGCGTAGACGGCCACCGTACGGCCGGGCACCGTGAAGGTGCCGCTCGCGCGCTCGTACCGGGACGTCTTCACCGTGGCGTCGGCGCCGTGCGCCTGGACCGGGTGCAGGGTGTACGGGCTTCCGGCCAGGTCGGGGACGGTCTGTGACTGCCGGGACGGGGTGGCGTTGAAGACCACGACGAGCCGGCCGAGCCGCATGGTGATGACGCCCGGCGTCTCCCCGGTCCCCGACAGCGGGAAGGACAGCGCCTTCTGCACCTCCTCCGCCGTGGCCTGGCTGAACGCCTTCTCGGTGGTGCGGATCCGCAGCAGATCCCGGTAGGCCGCCGAGGCGCCCGTGATCTCGGGGCAGCCGGGGCGTGCCGCAGGGTTGGTCAACAGGGCTTTGGCGTACGGCCACTTGGGCTCGTTGTCCGCCGCCGGGGGCAGCCCCCGGCCAAAGCCGTTGCCGGACGCGCAATCCCAATGGATGGCGTTGAACCAGTCCCCGCTGTCGAAGGAGTTGCGGTCCAGCGACTTCGAGCGCAGCAGGTCGGTGCCGGCCTGGCTGAGCGCCGGGCCCTGGGAGAGGGCGGCGGTGGCCAGGGCCAGCACCTGTGCCCGGGCCCGGTCGGCGGCCGAGGTGGCGGCGGGCAGCTTGTAGGCGAGCGCGTCGTAGAGGGTCTCGTTGTCATGGGCGTCGGCGTAGGCGAGCGCGTCGCCGGGGGCGGCGGCGTAGCCGGCCGGGGAGCCGTTGTAGTCGACCTCGGAGCCCTTGACCCGGCGTCCGCCGGTGTCGGTGAAGCCGTAGTCGGCGAGGTTGCCGGAGAGCCCGACCTTGATCAGGTCCTGGGCGTGCAGCAGCCGGACCCGCTGCTCGTCCGGGCTCCCGTTGGCGGGCGACCCGTTGGGGTCGGTGAAGAGCCCGGAGGCGAAGCCCTGGACGCGGGGGTCCTCGTCGAACGGCCCGCCGCCGCGCACCGCGTCCCGCGCCCGGTCGCTGAAGGTGGCGATGCCGGTGCCGGCCATATTGCGCTGGGTGGCCTGGACGAAGCGGGCGTCGTCGGCCACCTCACCGAAGTTCCAGCCCTCGCCGTAGAGGATGATCGACTTGCCGTCCACCCCGTCCTTGGCGGGGGTCAGGGCGTCGAGGGCCTTGCGTACGGCCAGGATGTTGGCCTTGGGGTGGTGGCCCATGAGGTCGAAGCGGAAGCCGTCGACCTTGTACTGCCTGGCCCAGGTGACGATCGAGTCCACCACCAGCTTGCCCATCATCGCGTGTTCGGGCGCGGTGCCGGGGCAGCAGGTGGAGGTGGCCACGCCGCCGTCGTCCAGCAGCCGCTGGTAGTAGCCGGGCACGATCCGGTCGAGCACCGACTTCTCGTCCTGTCCGGCGGCCACGGTGTGGTTGTAGACCACGTCCATGACGGTGCGCAGCCCGGCGTGGGCCAGGCCCTGCACCATCTGCCGGAACTCGCGGGTGCGGGCCGGGCCGTCCGGGTCGCTCGCGTAGGACCCCTCCGGCACGGTGTAGTGCAGCGGGTCGTAGCCCCAGTTGAAGCCGTCCTTCGCCGCCGTCTCGGCCACGCACTTCTGCTGCTGGTCGGAGTCGGCGGGCAGGGCGGCCAGATCGCAGCCGGGCCTGGCCTGGTCGGACCGCCGCTCCGGGACGGTGCCGAAGTCGAAGGCGGGCAGCAGGTGGACGTACGAGGTGCCGGACCGGGCCAGCCGCCCGAGGTGCCGCATCCCGTCCGAGTCGGGATCGGTGAAGGCGAGGTACTGGCCGGGGTGAGCGCTGGTGCGGTCCGCGATGGAGAAGTCGCGGATCTGCAGCTCCTGGATGCGGGCGTCGCGCAGCGGGACGGCCCTGGGCTTCTGCAACGCGGCCCAGCCGGCGGGGGCGAGCCGGGGGTCGGCCAGGTCGGTGACCAGGCTGCGTGCGGAGTCGGCGGTCAGGGCGGTCGAATAGGGGTCGGTGACCTCGTTGGTGACGGTCTTGCCGACGCTCGGCGCCCACACCTTGACCCGGTAGCGGTAGGGCTTGTCCCGCCAGTCGGGGCTGCCGGTCACGCTCCACACCCCGCTGCCGGGGTCCCGCCGCATGGCGACGGTGCGCCCTTCGAGGTCGAGCGACACGCTTTGGGCGGTCGGCGCCCACACCGAGAGGGTGGGGCGAGCCCCGTGGAAGACCGGACCGAGGCGGGCCGAGCGCGCCCGGTCCGCGTAGAGGTCGTCCAGGACGCCGGGGATCTGCACCCCGGTGCGGTGCAGCACGTGGTCGTGGTCGTCGGCCGCGCGCTGCACGGCGGCGAGGGGCCCGCGCAGCGCGGTGGCGGCCTTGTCGCGGTCGCGCGGGTCGAGGCGGTAGGCGGGACGGCCGGCCAGATGGGGGTAGGCAGCCTTCTGGGCGTCGGTCAGGGAGGCTGGGGTCAGCCGCAGGGTGCCGCCGTCGGCGTAGCTCAGCTCCTCGACGGTCTCGGCGGTGTGCTCGGCCTTCCACACGACGGTGGCGCGGTCGATCCACTGCGCCTCGGCGGGCCCCGCTGAGGTGGCGGGCGCCGCGGCCCGGGCGGTCTGCGATACGGCGGGCACGGCCGCCGCGCCCAAGGCCAGGGTGGCGAGCGCGGCGGCGGTGCGAAAGAGGGTGGCTCTCGGGGGTTTCACGGGGCTGGTGGCTCCTTGAGGTGTGGTGTGGGTGCGGGCTCCGCGCCCCCGCTCCCCGGGCGGGGCCGGAGGCGGCCTCCGGCCCCGCCCGGGGAGCGGGGGCGGACGTCGGGGGCGATTCGATGCCCGGGGCAGTGGCGGAGCCCGGGGCCTGGTGCGGTACCTGATGCCCGGGGCGACGGCCGGGCAGGCGGAACCCCGGGGCCCGGGACACGGGCCCCGGGCCCAGGCCAGGAGCGGAATCCCGGGCCCAAGCCGGAACCCCGGGGCAGGGGCGGAGCCCCTTGCCTCCGGGGCCGCCGGTGAAGGCCGCGGCCTACCCGCAGCTACGGGCGCCGGTGTGCAGGGCCACCGCCGTATTCGCGCCCAGCGTGGCGGTGAACTTCCCCGAGGAGTCGACCGTGACGGCCTTGCCGCTCTGCACATCGCAGTAGCCGCCGGCCGGGAGCGAGGTCTGGAAGCTCTGGGTGAGGGAGCCGCTTTCGTGGTTGATGGCCACGTACGCCTTGTCGCCGCGTCCGAAGGCGATGGCGTTGTTGCCGTTGTCCCACCAGTTGGTCACCGATGCGCCGCGGGCCGTGTTGCGGAGGGCGACCATGCTCATGATCTCGGGCCACTTGTGCTGGCACTTCCAGCCGTCCTGGTAACAGGCGCCCACCGTGCCGCCGTTGGGCGGGCCCGCGTCGTTGTCGCTGAACTCGTAGCCGGAGTGGACGTCCGGGGAGCCGTAGGGCCAGGCCAGCATGAAGACGTTGGCGAGGGTGTAGTCGGCGCCGTTCTTGTAGGTGAGGGTGGAGCCGTTGCGCTCGGTGTCCCAGTTGTCGACGAAGACACCGGACTGGCCGCTCGCCATATAGCCCCAGCCCTCGCCGAAGTTCTTCAAAGACGCCAGCTTCTCGCCCTGGAACACCCGCTTGAGGTCACGGCCGTAGCGGAACTCCTGCACATCGCCGTTGCGCAGATACTCCGTCGGGGAGACCGCCTCGCCCTCGCCGTAGATGACCTCCTGCTTCCAGTAGACGCCGGGGTCGCTCAACTGGCTTTTGATGGCGGCCAGGTCCTCGGTCGGGATGTGCTTGGCGCCGTCGACGCGGAAGCCGTCCACGCCGAGCGAGAGCAGGTCGTTCAGGTACTGCGCTATCCGGGTGCGGACGTAACTCTCACCGGTGTCCAGGTCGGCGAGGCCCACCAGCTCGCAGTGCTGCACATTCCAGCGGTCCTGGTAGTTGCTGATCTGCGAGGTGCAGTCGTCCATGTCCTGGGCCTGGTAGATCCCGGGATAGGTGTACTTGGTGTACGAGGAGCCGCCGGTGCCGGTGCCGGATCCGGCGGACATGTGGTTGATGACCGCGTCGGCGACCACCTTGACGCCCGCCGAGTGACAGGTGTCGATCATGTTCTTGAAGGCGGTGCGGTCGCCGAGCCGCCCGGCGATCTGGTAGCTGACGGGCTGGTAGGAGGTCCACCACTGGCCGCCCTGGATGTGCTCGGTGGCGGGCGACACCTCGACATAGCCGTATCCGGCGGGGCCGAGGGTGCTGGTGCACTCCTTGGCGACGGAGTCGTAACGCCACTCGAAGAGTTCGGCGGTGACGTCCTTGGTACCGGGCGGTGTCGCCTGAGCCGTCTGCGGGGGCAGCGCGAAGAGGGCCACCGAGCCCGCCGCGAGGGCGAGTGCGGTGGCAAGGGAAATGCGGTTGCCGGCCATCGTTCCTCCGTGGGGGGGGAAGAGCTGGGGTGACGATTGAGCCTCATGCGGCAACGCGCCATGCCCGTAAGGCCAGTTGAAGGTTCTTGCTGCAAGACGTCAGTCCTGGGGTGGTGACCGGACCGTACTCGCGAGTTCTCCTCGTTGCAAGACCTTTCGCAAGCCATTGCGGCGGTGTTAAGTTCAACCCCGTTCTCCGGTCCGGCCGGTCGGGGGTCCGGTCAAGGGCCCCACGCGCCCGGCCGGCCGGACCGGTTCGACGGCCATGGATCAGTCGCGGTCCTCGACGGCCATTTCCCCGAGGAGGGACCAGTCCTCCTGCGGGACGTTCATATTGACGATCCGCGGAGTCGCGGCGAGATGCGGCGGCAGGGTCCGCTGCGCTGCCTTGAAGTGCGGCGAGTTGACGTGGGCCGCACCGGCCTCCTCGTCGCGGAACGCCTCGACCAGGACGTACTCGTCCGGGTCCTCGACACTGCGGGACCAGTCGAACCACAGACAGCCCGGCTCGGCGCGGGTGTCCCGGGTGAAATCGCCGGCGATCTCGGGCCACCGGTCCGCATGCTCGGGCAGAACACGGAACTTCGCGGTGATGAAGATCATTTGGGGGTTCCTCACGTTGTTGCGGATCAGCCGGCCCGTTGGCATGGACCGGCGGCGTTGCGGGGTCGGCGGTGTTCCAGGGGCGGCGGTGTTCCAGGGGCGGCGGTCAGGGGACGAGAATGGCGCGCCCGCGGATGCGTCCGGCGTCGAGGTCGTCCAGGGCGTCCTGGAATCGGTCCAGCGGGTAGGTGGTGGTGTGCAGGCGCACCCGATCCTGGGCGGCGAGCACCATCAGCTCGCACAGATCGGTGTAGGAGCCGACGAGATTGCCGATGAAGTTGATTTCGGCGGAGATGATGTCGATCGTCGGCACATCGATGTTCTCGCCGTACCCCACCACGTGGTAGTCGCCCGCACGGCGCAGCATGCGCACGCCGTCCCGGGTGGCACCGCCCTCACCGACGAAGTCGACGACCGTCTCGGCGCCCTGTCCGCCCGTCAGCTCGAGCACCTCCTCGACCTGGCCTCCGTTCGCCACGATCCCGTGGTCGGCGCCGATGGAGACGGCCAGATCGACCGCGTCGGGGTTGCGGTCGACCACGATGAGCTCGGCGGCCGTGAGGGCTTTGAGCACCTGCACGCCGATGTGTCCCAGCCCTCCCGCTCCGATGATCACGCACCTGGTCCCGGGGCGCAGCCGTCCGGCGGCCTTGGCCGCGGCGTGGTAGGCGGTGAGCCCCGCGTCGGCGAGCGCCGCGACGTCGGAGGGTTCGAGGGAGTCGTCGATCTTCACGACGCTGCGGGCGGAGGTCTTCAGATACTCGGCGTAGCCGCCGGCGGTGTCGATGCCGGGGAAGAGGCTCTCCTCGCAGTGGACGTCGTCGCCGGTCCGGCACGCGGGGCACAGACCGCAGGTGATCAGGGGATGCACGATGACCTTGTCGCCCTCGGCGACATTGGTGACCGCGCTGCCCACCGCGTCGACCCAGCCGGCGTTCTCATGCCCGATGGTGTACGGCAGGCTCACCCCGGACTTGTCCGCCCACTGGCCTTCGAGGATGTGGAGGTCGGTGCGGCACACGCCCGCGCCGCCGATCCTGACGATCACGTCGTACGGGCCGGTGACCTCGGGTTTCGGCACATCGGCCAGCCGCGGGTGCTGGCCGTAGCCCACGACCTGGACTGCCTTCATGAAGCGTTCTCCTTCCTCGGGAAGAGGTAGCGCGCGGGGAGACTGGTCGGCCCCGTCCGAAGAGCCACGCTAGGCAGCGTCTACCCACGTCAGCGAGGTGCCGGGTGTCTCATTTCGAGACGCCCGCCGTCGGGGGACGGCCCGGCGGGGAGTACCTTGGCCACGCTTGCCGTGTCCCCTGGAGGTCGAAGTGGACAGCCGCCGCCTGGCCCCGCGCCTGCTCGCATCGTGGCAGCGCAGCGAGCGTTACGGCCTGTCGCCGGAGGAGATGCGGCCGGTGTTCACCGGTTCGGTCGACACCGCCTCCCTGCTCTACGAATGCGGTCATGAGGCGCTGCGGGGCCTGCGCGGGACGCTCGCCAACGAGGCGGTCAGCATGATGATCGCGGACAGCGACGGCCTGGTGCTGTGCCGAATGTGCGACGACGCCTCGATCAGCCGGTCCCTCGACCGGGTTCATCTGGCGCCCGGTTTCTCCTTCGCCGAACGGGACGTGGGCACCAACGGGCTCGGCCTCGCCCTGGCCGACCGCGCTCCGTCACTGGTGAGGGCGGACGAGCACTACTGCGCCGGTCTGCGGGGATACACCTGTGCCGCGGCACCGGTGCTCGACCCCGTCACTGGCGGGGTCGCCGGCAGCGTCAACCTCACCACCTGGTCCGACTCGTCATCGGGGCTGTTGCTGGCCCTGGCGCAGGCCACCGCCGGGAACACCACAGCGCTGATGCTGGCCCGGGGCACCGGACGGAAGGGCCGGCCACTCCCTCCGCCGGGTCGGGTGTTCCGGGTGTATGCCGACCGGTACGAGCAGCCCGACGACGCCCACCGGCCGCTCTCCCCCGGCTGGACGGACGCCCTCGCGACAGCACGTACGGCCCTGGCCCGCGGGCGGGTGGTCGCGGTGGTCGGTGAACCGGGCGCGGGGAAGACCGCGCTGCTCTCCACCGCTCGTCGGCAGATGGGGACACGGGAGCGCCTGCTCAGCGCTGGTCCGCCCGCTCCCGGCGAGGTCGCTGCCTGGCTGCGGCTGTGGACCCCCGAGCTGGAGAAGGACAGCACCTGCGTCGTCGTCTCCGGTGTGGACCGGCTGCCGGCCTGGGCCGCCACCGAGCTGGCCGGGTTGTTCGGCCGGGTGCGCCGGACGGGCGGGGAGGGCGCGGGGCGTGCGCAGCCGTTCGCCGTCACGGCCCAGCGGTACGCCGCGATCCCGGACGCGCTGAGCCCCCTGATCGACACGGTGGTCGAGGTGCCCGCCCTGCGCCTGCGGCCCGAGGACATCCTCCCCCTGGCCCGCCACTTCGCCCATCGGTACCGCGGCCGCGCGGTGACCTTCACGCCTGCCGCGACCCGCGCGCTGACCTCCTATGACTGGCCCGGGAACGTCCATCAACTGCGCCGGGTGGTGCGGGAGGCGGCGGCCAGGACGGATGTGATCGACGCCCGTCATCTCCCGGCCGAGGTGTTCACCCGCTCGGGCGGCCGGCTGACCCGGCTGCAGCTTCTCGAACGCGACGAGATCGTGCGCTGCCTGACCGAGCCGGGCACGACGGTGGCACGGGCCGCGGCCGAGCTGGGCATGGGCCGCGCCACCATCTACCGCAAGATGGCCCGCTACGGCATCCAGGTGCCCGGCGGGCGACGGGGCGCCGGGGCCTAGGCCCTGTCCGGCGGCGCCTGGGCCGTCGATCCGCGGACGACCAGGTCCGGCTGGAAGACGAACTCCGTGTGCTGCACCGGGTTTCCGGCCATCTCCTCCAGCAGCGCCCCCACCGCCGCCGTCGCCATCGACTGCACCGGCTGGCGGACGGTGGTCAGCGGCGGATCGGTGAAGGCGATCAGCGGAGAGTCGTCGAAGCCGACCACCGACACCTCGTGCGGCACCCGCAGCCCCCGCCGGGCCGCCTCCCGGATCACCCCGAGCGCCATCAGATCGCTGCCGCACACGATGCCCGTACAGCCCTGGTCCAGCAGGGTGGCCGCCGCCACCTGCCCGCCCTCGACGCTGAAGAGGGTATGCCGCACCAACTCCCCGGCTTCGTCGGGCGATCGGCCGAGCAGCTCGGTGCTCGCCGCGAGGAACCCCTCGACCTTGCGCTGCGCGGGGACGTAGCGGGCGGGCCCCACCGCGAGGCCGATCCGGTGGTGGCCGAGCGCGGACAGATGGCGGACGGCCATCCGCGCCGCCGCCCGGTCATCGGGTGAGACGAAGGTGGCCTGGATGTGCTCGTTGTAGCCGTTGATCAGCACGAACGGCACCTTGCGGCCGGCCAGCCGGGCGTAGCGGGCAGGGTCGGCCGTGGTGTCGGCGTGCAGTCCGGACATGAAGACGATGCCCGCCACATCGCGCTCCTCCAGCTGCTCCACCAGCTCGTCCTCGGTGGCGCCGCCGGGCATCTGGGTGCACAGGATCGGGGTGTAGCCATGGCCGGCCAGCACCTGCTCGATGATCTGCGCGAAGGCGGGGAAGACCGGGTTGGTCAGCTCCGGGATCACCAGGCCGACCAGCCCGGCGCTGCGCCGCCGCAGCCGCACCGGCCGTTCGTAGCCGAGGACGTCGAGGGCGGCGAGCACCCGCTGCCGGGTGGTGTCCGCCACCCCCGCCTTGCCGTTGAGCACCCGGCTGACCGTGGCCTCGCTGACCTTGGCCTGTGCGGCGATATCGGCGAGCCGCGGCCCCGCCGCGGGTGGGCTCGTCACGACTTGGTCGCTCCGGCCGTGAGCCCGGCGACGAGATGGCGCTGGGCCCAGGAGAACACCAGCGCCGCCGGGATGGCGATCATGACGGCCGCGGCCGTCATGGAGCCCCAGTCGGAGGTGTACTGGTTGACGAAGGTCTGCAGCCCGGCGGCGAGCGTGAGGTTGTCCTCGCCCGTCATGAAGGCGGAGGCGTAGGCCACCTCGGCCCAGGCGGTGATGAAGGTGTAGAACGCGGTCACCGCGAGCCCCGGCTTGGCCAGCGGGACGACCAGCCGCCAGAAGGTCCCGAACGGATTGAGGCCGTCGACCCGGCCCGATTCGTCGATCTCCACCGGGATGGTGTCGAAGAAGCCCTTCATCATCCAGGCGCAGAACGGCACGGCCACGGTGAGGTAGGTGACGATGAGCGAGATCGGCTGGTTGAGCCAGCCCAGCGTCGACATGATGTTGTACAGCGGCACGATGAGGATGGCCACCGGGAACATCTGGGTGATCAGCAGCAGCCACATCAGCGGGCGCATCCCGGGGAAGCGGAAGCGGCTGACGGCGTAGCCGGTGGTGGCCGCGATGAAGACGCCCAGGATCGTGGTGATGACCACGATGAACAGCGAGTTGCCGAACCAGGTCAGGAACTCGGTGTCGCCCAGGACGTGTTGATAGTTCCGCAGCGTCGGGTTCTTCACCACATCGGTGCTGAACGCCTCGCTCTTGGGCTTGAACGAGGTCACCACCAGCCACAGCGGCGGGAAGACCGCGACGGCGGAGGCGATGACGAGCGTCGTGTGGAGCCCGACGGAGGCGAGCGGGCCGCGTCGTTGGTCGCGCATGGCTACCACACCTCTCCCTGCTTGCGGAGCGAACGGCGGTAGACCACCGCGAAGAGCATCAGGATGAGCAGGATCAGCACACCCCAGGCCGAGGCGCCGGCGAAGTCGCGCGGGCTGTTGACGAAGGAGAGCCGGTAGGCGTACGTCACCAGGATCTCGGTGGCGTCGCCGGGTCCGCCGCGGGTCAGCAGGAAGATCACCGGGAACATGTTGAACGTCCAGATGGTGGACAGCAGGATCACGGTGGAGCTGACCGAGCGCAGCCCGGGCAGGGTGATGTGGCGGAACCGCTGCCAGGGGCTCGCCCCGTCCATCTCGGCCGCCTCGTACAGCTCACCGGGGATGGACTGCAATCCGCCGAGCAGCGCGACCAGCATGAACGGCACCCCGAGCCAGATGTTCACGGCGATCACCGAGGCCTTGGCCATGGTGGGGTCGTTGAGCCAGGGCACCGCGTCGATCCCGCCGCCGTCCAGCACCTTGTTGAGGATGCCGTTCTTCTCGTTGTAGAGCAGCCGCCAGGCGAAGACGGAGACGAAGGCGGGGACGGCCCAGGGCAGGATCAGCAGCGACCGGTAGAGGGTGCGCCCGGCGAACCGCCGGTTGAGCAGTACGGCGAGGCCCAGGCCGATCGAGAAGGTGAGCGCCACACAGCAGACGGTCCAGGTGACGGTCCAGCCGAGCCGGTCCCAGAAGACCTGGTCCTCCAGGATGGCCTTGAAGTTGTCGAGGCCGACCGTCTTGTAGGTGGCGGGTATGTGGTTGATCCCGATGGTGCGCTCGACGTTGGCCTCGTTGGCGTCGGTCAGCGACAGATACAGGCCGCGGCCCAGCGGATAGCCGATGATCAGCCCGATGACGATCACGACGGGCGCGACCATCGCCCAGGCGTACCAATGGCGGGCCAGTGCGTTGCGGATCCGGCCCCGCGGCGGAGTGCCGTCCTTGTGAAGCCGGCCGCCCCGGCCGCGGGCGCCCTTCGCGCCCGCGGCCGGGTCCAGCGGCCGGCTGGTGTCGACAGCCATCGTCGCCGGCCCTACTTCCAGTCGCCCTTGAGGAGCTTGCGGTACGCGTCACCGGCCGACTTCGCGGCCTTCTCGGGTGAGGTCTTGCCGGTGAGGACGTTCGGGAACTGCACCAGGATCGCCTGGAAGAGGCTGTTGCCCTCGGGGATCCAGGGGCGCTCGACGGCCTTGTCGACGGCGGCCTTGAAGAACTTCACATTGGCGTTCGCGGCGACCGACTTGTCGGAGTAGACGGAGGTGCGGGTGGGCAGCAGCGAGAGCTTCTCGGTGGTCTTGGCCTGGACCTCGGCCGAGCTCATGTACTGGGCGAAGGCGTAGGAGGCGTCCAGGTTCTTCGACCCGGCGTAGACGGTGAGGTTCTGGCCGCCCTGCGGGGCGCCCTGGCCCTTGCTGCCGGCCGGGACGGGGACCACTCCGAGGTTGGACTTGTCCTTGAACGCCTTGCCGGCCAGGGTGTCCTCGATCGCCCACGGCCCGTTGATCGTCATCGCGACGTCGCCGTTCTTGATGGCGTTCTGCATGTTGTCCCAGCCGTCGGTGGCGTCGGTCTCCGCCGCCTTGGAGGTGACCAGGTCCCGGGCGGCCGCGAACGCCTTGACGCCGGGCTCGTCGTCGATGGTGACCTTCTTGGCACCGGTGTCGAGGAGGTCGCCGCCCTCGCCGTAGATGAAGGGCAGGTACCAGTAGGCGTCGTCGCCGCGCAGATACAGACCGGTCTTGCCGGTCTTCTCCTTGATCTTCTTGGCGGCGGCCTTGAGTTCGGTCCAGTCCTTGGGCGGCTGGACCCCGGCGTCCTTGAGCATCTTCTTGTTGTAGAAGAGGCCGAGGGTGTCGATGACCTGCGGTACGGCGTAGGTCTTGCCCTTGAACTTGGCACCGGCCAGGGCCTTGGGCAGATAGTCGGACTGGTCCGCGAGGGCGGGGGTGCCGTCCAGCGGGGCGAGATAGCCGATGTTGGCGAGGTCCTGGGTCCAGGCGACCTCGGTGCGCAGCACATCGGGCGCGCCGGAGCCGCCGGAGCCCGCGGCGTTCTTGAACTTGGCCAGGGCCTCGCCGAAGGGCACGTTGACGTAGTTGACCTTGACGTCGGGGTGCTTCTTCGCGAAGCCCAGGGCGAGCTCCTTGTAGGTGCCCTTCTCCGCCTCGTTCGACGTATCCCAGTAGGTCACGGTGCCGGAGAGCTTGCCGCCGGACTTCTTGTCGCCGCCGCTGCCGCCGTCGTCACCGCCGCATGCCGTCGCCGCGAGCGCCATGGCCGCGACGAGTGCGGTGGCCGCTATGCCACGTCGCATCTGAACTCCTCCAAAGCCGGCCGCTCCGTCGCGGCCCCGGGTTGCGGAGGAACGTAACAGGGCCGCGAGGCCGCCGAAAGAGCTTGCGGCAAATTTCTGCAAGGGACTCGGCATCGTTACGTCCGCGTGTCCCCGCGGTAGCCGCTCCGCTCCCGTTCAGGCGCTTGACATGCGCCCACAGCACGACCGGAGCCCCCTTGAAGGGCGCCAGCGCGCCCTGCAAGCTCTTCCGCAAGGCATTGCAGAGCTGTTACGTTCGCGCCATGACCCAGGAGCTCACGACCTCCCTCCCCACCGAGCCGGTGCGACCGTCAAAGGGCCCCGGATGGTGGCGCGACGCCGTCATCTACCAGGTGTACGTACGGTCCTTCGCCGACAGCGACGGCGACGGGATCGGCGATCTGCGCGGGGTGCGGGAGCGGCTGCCGCACCTCGCCGGGCTGGGCGTGGACGCCGTCTGGCTGACCCCCTTCTACGCCTCCCCGCAGGCCGACGGCGGCTACGACGTGGCCGACTACCGCACCGTGGACCCGCTCTTCGGCACCCTCGGCGACGCCGACGACCTGGTGCGCACCGCCCATGAGCTGGGGCTGAAGGTGATCGTGGACGTCGTCCCGAACCACAGCTCGGACCAGCACCCATGGTTCCGCGAGGCGCTCGCCGACCGGCCCGGCGGCGCGGCCCGCACCCGGTACCACTTCCGCCGCGGCCGGGGCGCGCACGGCGAACTGCCGCCGAACGACTGGGAGTCGGTTTTCGGCGGCCCCGCCTGGACCCGTACCACCGATCCGGACGGCACCCCCGGCGAGTGGTACCTGCACCTCTTCGCCCCCGAGCAGCCCGACCTCAACTGGGACTCCCCCGAGGTGCGTGCCGAATTCGACTCGGTGCTGCGCTTCTGGCTGGACCTGGGCGTGGACGGCTTCCGGATCGATGTCGCCCACGGCATGGTCAAGGCCGCCGGGCTGCCCGATATCGGCCGTACCGAACAGGCCAAGCTGATCGGCTCCCAGGTGCTGCCGTTCTTCGACCAGGACGGGGTGCACGAGATCCACCGCTCCTGGCGCCGGCTGCTGGACTCCTACCCCGGTGACCGGATCGGCGTCGCCGAGGCATGGGCGCCCACCGCCGAGCGGCTGGCCCTCTACGTACGCCCCGACGAGCTGCACCAGGCGTTCAACTTCCAGTTCCTCAAGTGCCCGTGGGACGCGGCCGCGATGCGTGAGGTGATCGACGAGTCGCTGGCCGCGACCCGCTCCGTCGGCGCCCCCACCACCTGGGTGCTCTCCAACCACGACGTGGTCCGGCACACCACCCGTTACGCCGACGGAGCCGGTGGCGGTCCGGAGCGGGGGCTCGCCCGCGCCCGCGCCGCGGCCCTGCTCACCCTCGCGCTGCCCGGCTCGTCCTATCTCTACCAGGGCGAGGAGCTGGGCCTTCCCGAGGTGACCGACCTGCCGGACGAGCTGCGCCAGGACCCGGCCTTCTTCCGCACCTCCCCCGACGGGGAGGACGGCCAGAACGGTCAGGACGGCTTCCGCGACGGCTGCCGGGTGCCCCTGCCCTGGACCCGCTCCGGCGACAGTTACGGCTTCGGCCCCGGCGGTAGCTGGCTGCCCCAGCCGGACGCCTGGTCCGGGCTGTCCGTCGAGGCGCAGACCGGCGACCCCGGCTCCACGCTGGAGCTGTACCGCGGGGCGCTCGCGCTGCGGCGTGAGCTGCCCGGCCTGGGGGACGGGCCGATGAGCTGGCTGGAGGCCCCGGCGGGGGTGCTCGCGCTGTCCCGGCCGGGCCTGGTGTGCACGCTCAACACGCTCGGGGAAGAGGTCGAACTGCCGGCCCCGGGGCGTGCGCTGCTGTCATCGGCGCCGCTTTCGTACGGGGCCGGAACCGTACGCATTCCGCCTGATTCGTGCGCGT
The DNA here is from genome assembly GCF_042868035.1 of Streptomyces sp. NPDC007875. Taxonomy (NCBI): domain Bacteria; kingdom Bacillati; phylum Actinomycetota; class Actinomycetes; order Kitasatosporales; family Streptomycetaceae; genus Streptomyces; species Streptomyces sp. NPDC007875. The sequence goes on from NZ_JBIADZ010000004.1 coordinate 475,740, forward strand.
GGTGGGCAATCTGACACGCGACCGGTACAGTCCCACTCCATGACCGCACGGCTTGCTGACATCGCAGCCCAGGCGGGGGTCAGCGAAGCCACCGTCAGCCGCGTCCTCAACGGCAGGCCGGGGGTGGCCGCGGCCACCCGCGAGTCCGTCCTCGCCGCCTTGGACGTCCTCGGCTATGAGCGGCCCGTGCGGTTGCGGCAGCGCAGCGCCGGGCTGGTGGGACTGATCACCCCCGAGCTGGAGAACCCGATCTTCCCCGCGCTCGCCCAGGTCATCGGGCAGGCGCTCACCCGGCAGGGCTACACCCCGGTGCTGGCCACCCAGACCCCCGGCGGCTCGACGGAGGACGAGCTGACCGAGATGCTGGTGGACCGGGGCGTGGCCGGGATCATCTTCGTCTCGGGGCTGCACGCGGACACCTCGGCCGATATGCAGCGCTATGACCAGCTGCGCGGCCAGGGTGTTCCGTTCGTGCTGGTGGACGGCTTCTCGCCGAAGGTGCGGGCGCCGTTCATCTCCCCCGACGACCGGGCGGCGATGGGGCTGGCGGTCACCCATCTGGTCTCGCTCGGGCACACCCGGATCGGTCTCGCGCTCGGGCCGAAGCGGTTCGTTCCCGTACTGCGCAAGATCGAAGGCTTCCAGCAGGCGATGCGGGACCGGCTGGGGCTCTCCCCGGAGGAGTCCGAGGAGCTGATCCAGCATTCGCTGTACACCCTGGAAGGCGGCCAGGCGGCGGCGACCGCGCTGATCGACCGGGGCTGTACGGCGGTGGTGTGCGCGAGCGACATGATGGCGCTGGGCGCCATCCGGGCGGCCCGGCAGCGGGGTCTGGGGGTCCCTCAGAACATCTCGGTGGTCGGCTTCGACGACTCCCCGCTGATCGCCTTCACCGATCCGCCACTGACCACGATCCGTAAGCCGGTGCAGTCGATGGGGCAGGCGGCGGTGCGGGCGCTGCTGGAAGAGATCGGCGGCACCCCGGCCCCGCCCAGCGAGTTCGTCTTCCTCCCCGAACTGGTGGTGCGCGGCTCGACGGCGTCGGCCCACGGGGTGGAGGCGCGGGGCCGGGCGGCCGGGGCGCGGCCTAGCGGCCGGGGGACGTAGGTGCACATACGCCCTATAGAGGACCCCCGGACCAGGACATAAGCAACGAAGACCCGATGCCGCGGATGATCTGCGGGTGGACGTCGTCTGGCAGACTGTTGCCCTATGGGTGGAGCGACTATCAGGACGACGGCGGGCCGAATGGCCACCCCGGCACCTCTCGCGGACACCGATGCGGCACGGGCGCCGCACCACACCCTGATGGACCGGTTGCGTACGCCCAGAAGGCCCCGACTCTGGTTCGAGATCGTCCTCATCGCCGTCAGTTACTGGACCTATTCGCTGATTCGCAACGCCGTCCCGGAGCAGCGGCCGGAGGCGCTGCGCAACGCGGGCTGGATCTGGGAGTGGGAGCACCGGCTCGGCATGGCCTTCGAACGGGGCGTCAACCATGCGATCGACTCGGTCAGCTGGCTGATCGTGGGCATGAACTACTACTACGCGACGCTCCACTTCATCGTGACGCTCGGCGTGCTGGTGTGGCTCTACCACTGGCATCCGGGCCGTTACGCCGCCACCCGGCTGGCGCTCTTCGCGACCACCGGCGTGGCCCTGCTCGGCTACTACTTCTTTCCGCTGGCCCCGCCCCGGCTGATGAGCGGCGGCCATTTCATCGACACCGTGGTGGCGCACAACACCTGGGGCTCGATGGCCTCGGGGAACCTCGCCGATATGTCGAACCAGTACGCGGCGATGCCCTCGATGCACATCGGCTGGTCGCTGTGGTGCGGTCTGACCATCGCCACGCTGGCCCGTCCGGTGTGGGTGAAGGCGCTGGGGCTGCTCTATCCCTCGGCCACGCTGCTGGTGATCGTCGCCACCGCCAACCACTTCTGGATGGACGCGGTCGGCGGCGTCGTCTGTCTCTCCTTCGGTTTCGTGCTGTCGTGCGCGTGGTACGGCTCGCTGCCCTACCGGCTGCCGAAGCAGGTGGCCGTGATCTGCACGGCTTGATCGTCCCCGGCGGAGCCGCCATTCTCTGTTCCGCATGTCCGACATGAGTTCAGGGGCTCCATGTGTCGCGCTGATCGACGCGGAATGAGCACGATGAGCGTGACGAAAGGGACCACCGGCCACCGTGCACACCGCCGACACCGCTGACGCTTCTGCATCCGCGTCCGTACCCGCCTCCTCCGTATCCGCCACCGGAGCCGTCGCCGCTCCGGGCGTACTGCTCCCCCGGCCCCGTACCGCCGGGCGGCCGCGCTTCCCGCTGGTGGCCACCGACCTCGACGGCACGCTGCTGCGCAAGGATCTGACGGTCTCGCCCCGCACCCGTGAGGCGCTCGCCCTCGTCCGGGCCGCCGGGGCGCGCCATCTGGTGGTCACCGGGCGCCCGGCCGCGTCCTGCCGGGAGTTCCTGGTCGCGATCGGCTACCGGGGGCTCGCGGTGTGCGGACAGGGCGCGCAGTTGTACGACGCCTCCGCGGACCGGCTGCTGGTCTCGGCGTCGCTGGACCGGGAGCTGGCCCGGTCGGTGGTGGAGCGCACGGAGGAGGCGCTGGGCGCGGGGCCGCTGGAGCTCGCCGTGGTGACCGCGGCGCCCGAGAACCGCTTCGTCGTCACCGCCCGCTTCACCGACCGGAGGCGCCCGGAGTGGGGGCTGGCCGAGCGGGAGGAGCTGTGGGCGGCACCGATCGAGAAGGTGCTGATGCGCCATCGGGCGGTGGCGGACGGGCTCGTCGCCGAGACCGCGGAGCGGGTGGGCGCGGGCGAGGTGGCGGTGACCCACTCCGAGAAGGGCATGATCGAGGTGCTCCCCGCCGGCACGGACAAGGCGGCGGGGCTGCAACTGGCCGCCGACCGCATGGGGTTCGCCCCCGCGGAGACGATCGCGTTCGGCGACATGCCCAATGACCTTCCGCTGCTGGGCTGGGCCGGATACGGGGTCGCGATGGGCAACGCACATCCGGATCTGATGGCGATAGCCGACGAGGTGGCGCCGTCCCATGAAGAGGACGGGGTCGCGGTGGTGCTTGAACGGCTGTTCGCCCACCCTTGAGCGGCTCTCGCACCGCACTCGCGAGCCACTGGAGCCGCCCGCCCCGCCCTTGACTGGGTATATAGAACTAAACAAAATATCCAAGGTGCGAGCTGAACCACGAGCCGAAGCCCACTACGTCGACGAGCGCTCCGGCGCCACGTACTCCATCGACGACCCCCGCTGGTGCGCTGACGACGGGGCTCCCCTCACCGTCTCCGCGCTGCCCGGCATCACCCGCGAGCAGGTGGACACCGGGGCCCGGTCACTCTGGCGCTACCGAGCGGCCCTCCCGGTGCGCATCGACGCCCCGGTGTCACTGGGTGAAGGGTGCACCCCGCTGGTCGAGAAGGACTGGGGGGAGGATCGGATTCTGTTCAAGCTGGAGTGGTTCAGCCCCACCGGCAGCTTCAAGGACCGCGGCACCAGCGTGATGATCTCGCTCCTCGCCCAGCGGGGCGTACGGCAGGTCATCGAGGACAGCTCCGGCAACGGCGGGGCCTCCGTCTCGGCGTACTGCGCCGCGGCCGGCATCCGGGCCAGGATCCTCGCCCCCGCCACCACCTCCCCCGCGAAGATCCTCCAGAGCCGGGCGTACGGCGCCGAGGTCGAGCTGGTGCCCGGCGACCGGGACGCCACCGCGGCGGAGGCGCTGCGCCAGTCGGCCCATACGTACTACGCCAGCCACAACTGGCACCCCTTCTTCCTCCAGGGCACCAAGACCCTGGCGTACGAGCTGTGGGAGGACCTGGGCTTCACCGCACCGGACACCGTGGTGACCGTGGCGGGCGCGGGCAGCACCGTGCTCGGCTGCGACCTCGGCTTCTCCGAGCTGCTCGCCGCGGGCCAGATCGCCCGCCGCCCCCGGCTGCTGGTGGCCCAGCCCGCCCACTGCGCACCGCTCCACGCCGCGTTCCGCGCGGGCTCCGAGACCCCGGTGCCGTTCGACCACGCCCCGACCATCGCCGAGGGCACGGCCATCCGCGAGCCCGTCCGCTTCCCCGAGGTGCTGCGCGCCATCCGCCGCTCGGACGGCGACATGGCGGCCATCCCGGAGGACGCGATCGCCACGGCGGTCCGCCGGCTGGCCGCGATGGGGCTGTACGCGGAGCCGACCAGCGCGACGGCGGCCGCGGCGATCGAGGTCTTCCGGGCCCGGGGCGCGATCCGCCCCGGTGAGACCACGGTGGTGCTGCTGACCGGGTCGGGCCTGAAGGCGGCGCCCACGATGACGGAGCTCTTCGGATGACCGAGGAGAGGCGTCAGGAGACGACGGGAACACCCGAGGACGAGCTGCTGCTGCGCGAGACCGAGAAGATCGTGGTCGCCATCGGCCGGATGTTCCCGGGGCTGTGCGAGGTGGTCCTCCACGATCTGCGCAACCCCGACCAGTCCATCCGCGCCATCGAGAGCAATCTCTCCGGCCGCGAGGTGGGCCAGCCCACCACCGAGCTGGGCCTGGCCCGGATACAGGACCCCGGCTTCCCCGACATCGTCCAGAACTACGCCAACCGCTTCCCGGACGGCCGCCCGGCGAAGAGCACCTCGATCGGCATCAAGAACGGCGCCGGCCAGTACGTCGCCGCCATCTGCCTCAACTTGGACGTCTCCCTCTTCGGGAGCGTCGCCCGCAGCCTCAACAACCTCGTCCGGACCGATGAGCAGCAACAACCGCTCACCGAGACCCTCCGCGCCCGCACCGCCGCGGAGCTGCGCACCGTCATCGAGGAATTCGCCGCCGCCCGCGGCCAGACCCCGCGCAGCCTGGGTACCCCCGCGAAGAAGGAACTCGTCCGCACCCTCAAGACCAGCGGCTTCCTCCAGGTGAAGCACTCCGTCCAGGTCGTCACCGAACTGCTCGGCGTCTCACGGGCCACGGTCTACAACTACCTGCGCTCACCCTGACCCCGGGAGGCACCCCCTTGATGTGCCCGTCGCCCCGCATCGACATCCCCCACGCCTTCGCCGCGTCGTACGGCGAGCACAGCGGCGCCGCCGGACACGCCTGGCTCGCCGCGCTGCCCGGACTGGCCGCGGACTTCCTCGACCGCTGGGCGCTGCGCCCGTCCGGCCCCGCCGCCCATGGCATGGCCTCGCTCGTCCTCCCGGTGACCAGGGCCGACGGAACCCCGGCGGTGCTGAAGCTCCAGCGGATCAGCGAGGAGAACGAGGGCGCCGCGCTGGGCCTGCGGACCTGGAACGGCAACGGCGTGGTGCGCCTGCTCGACCACGACCCGGACACCGGCACCATGCTGCTGGAACGGTTGGACGCGACCCGCCCGCTCTCCTCGGTGCCCGACGACACCGCCGCAACGCGCATCCTGGCCGACCTCCTGGCCCGGCTGACCTCGGTGACCGCCCCTGACGGTCTGCGCCGGCTGTCCGACATCGCCACCGCCATGCTCGACCGGACGCCTCACGCCGTACCAGCCCTGCACGACCCGGCCGAACGGCGGCTGATCCGAACCTGCGCCTCCGCCGTGGCCGAACTCCTCGAGGACCCCGGCGAACGGCTGCTGCACTGGGACCTCCACTACGACAACATCCTCGCCGGTGAACGCGAGCCCTGGCTTGCCATCGACCCCGAACCGCTCACCGGCGACCCCGGCTTCGAGCTCCTGCCTGCGCTGGACAACCGCTGGGACGAGATCTTCGCCACTGCCGCCCCCACGCGCGCGGTGCTCCGCCGCTTCGATCTGCTGACCGAGGTCCTCGGCCTGGACCGGCAGCGGGCCACCGGCTGGACCCTCGGCCGCGTCCTGCAGAACGCCCTCTGGGACATCGAGGACGGCAAGACCACCCTGGAACCGGCCCAGGTCACCATCGCCACGGCCCTGCTGAACCGTCGTTAGGCGGTTTCCTGCGGACTCTGGTGCGTCCGTGGAAGGACGCCCTGAGCCGCGCGGTGCTCCAGCTTCATGAGCCCTTGGCTAGTGGACTGCACGAGGTGGAACGCAGGCGGAAAGTGGTGGTGCAAAGCGCATCCACCTTGCCAGGAAGAACCCCGCTCTTGGGCCAGTTCCTAGCCCCAGGGGAGATCGGGGCCGAAGTGCTTCGAACCCGTTACAAAATACTCGTGTCCCTCTGGGGAGCCCGGCGCGAATTTGGCGGTCTCGTACAGCCTTGGCCTTCCGGTAGGCCCCTCGCTGCTGGGCATCAGGTGCTTGTACGTCCGGAGAGTGAAGCCGGGGTCAGTATGCCCGAGATAGCCGCTTAGATCCTTGACGTTCTCCCCGGCGTCCAGCAGGCCCGAGGCGTAGAAGTGCCGTAGCGCGTGCATGCCGTGCTCGCGGGCCGCCTCGTGCCGCTCACCCTTCTCGGGCTCGGGTACCACCCGGGCCGCGACGAGCGCGGGCTTCCATAGCCGGGTGTTGAAGTCCGTCCGGCGGACGGCGCCGCCCGCCGTGGTCTCGCCCAGTTCCATGGCGTCGTCGTATCGGCCGTTTGCCAGCAGCGCATGCGTACCCGAGCGGGCGGCCGAAACCAGAACAAGAGGATCGCCCGACTCGTCCGCGGCCTGCATGGCTCGCTCGGCCGCGAGCCATGAGATATCGGATTCGCCGATCTTCGCGAGCGTCGTCGCGGCGAGATGGTGAGTACGAGCGGAGACGGCCCAGCAGTCGCGTCTGCCCTCGGCAGACCGCCGAGCGAGCACGCCGCGCACCGCGCCACCATGGCGGGATGGCCAACGACATCTCCGTGCGCCGCCTCGACCTCGGCTACTTCGTCCGGCCCGCCTCGGAAACGGGCGGGCCGGAGCCACGGGTCGAACCGGTGCTCGCTTATCTGGTGCGGCACGAGCGGGGGCTACTCCTCTTCGACACCGGCATCGGTGCCGCCGACCCCGAGACCGAGGCGCACTACCGCCCCCGTCGCCGCGCTCTACCGGACGCGCTGTCGGCGGCCGGGGTAGCCCTCGCGGACGTCTCCCTCGTCGTGAACTGCCACCTCCACTTCGACCACTGCGGCGGCAACCCCCTGCTGGGCGGTACGCCGATCCTGGTCCAGGACGTGGAGCTGGCCACCGCGCGCGGGGGCGACTACACGTTCGACGAGCTGGTGGACTTTCCCGGCGCCAGCTACGAGCAACTCAGCGGTGAGGCCGAGACCTGGCCGGGCGTCCACATCATCCCGACCCCCGGCCACACCGACGGCCATCAGTCATTGGTCGTCCGCCGGGCCGACGGCACGGTGATCCTCGCCGGTCAGGCCCACGACTTCGCCTCCGAGTTCACCTCGGACCACCTGGCCCGCAGGGCCGCCCTCGATGGCGTGGCACCTCCCCTTCCCCCGTACCGCCCCTGGCTGACCCGCCTCCTCGACTTCGACCCCCACCGTGTGCTTTTCGCCCACGACTGCGCGGTCTGGGAACCGTCGGGCGACTGACGGTCTCCTCTCGCGCCTTCGTCGCCAATGAGCATGGGTCCGGGGAGTGGGGGCGCCCTTCGTCGCCTGGCGGCGAGCCGTGGATGGCGGGACCAGTGGCGGCTCCCGTGCTCAGGGGCTTGTGCCGATGCCGGACCGCCGGGGGTGGGGTACCCCTGGAAAACGTTTGACAAATTAGTTGCTTCAGATCAAGCGCTTTCGGAAGGGGTACCCGGAGGGGCCGTCGGTCCGGTCGGGTCCTAGCCCAGGGCCACAGGAGCCGCCACCGGGCCCACCACCACCGGCCCGTCGGCCGGCGGCGAGGCCCTCGCCCCCCATCCCCCGTGCCCATGCTCAATGGCGCCGAAGGCGCGAGACGAGACCCGCACCGCGCCACCGGCCCCCGCACCGGACCGAACGGGCGCCCTGGTGGTCAGATGCTTTCCGGTAGCTGGTCGAAGTCCCCCCGCTTTATCCCCCGCACGAACGCGTCCCACCGGGTCGGGTCGGTGGCGATGACGGCCGCCGGGTCGTCGCTCTCGCGTAGGTGTATGAGGCCGTTCAGTGTCATGGCGACTTCGACGCAGTCTTGGCCTCCGACTCCGCTGCTGAAACTCGACTTTCGCCATTCGAGTCCGGACATGAGGATCTCCTCAGAGCATGTACAGCAGATGCTGCACGAGCCTAAGTGAGTCACCACGCATATAGGACTCGCGTTCGGGAGCCGGGTCAATCGGTGGCAGTGCCGCCGTCGTGAGGCGTTCGAAAGCGGTGCCGTACTGAGCGAGATGCGTCTGGTCTCCGAGGAACGCCGAGGACACGGGGTGCTCCACGTAGACCGTGTCCAGCTCGGGCACCTCGGCCCCGAAGAGGACGAATGCCGCCGCCGGCGTCGCCGGGGAGAGGGCCGCCTTGAACGGCAGGAGCTGGATGTGGACATGCGGCAGCCGAGCCATCTCCACAAGGTGCTCGATCTGGCGGCGCATAACTCCGTGCTCCACGAACTGCATATGGAACGCCGCCTCGTGGATGACCGCGTGAAAGGTAGGCGGGGACTCCCTGGCCAAGACCTGCTGACGCTGCAGCCGGAACTCGACGTACGTGTCCAGCAAGCCGCGATCCGCCTCCGGCTCACCTCCGGTCGTGAGGGCTCGCGCGTACTCAGGGGTCTGGAGCAACCCAGGCACGTACATCCACTGGAACGAGCGGTGTGCCACCGAAGTCGCTTCAAGCTCCGCGAGATCATGAGCGCTCTGAGCGAGCGGGGATTTGCGGTAGTCCGACCACCAGCCCTTCCCCTTGGACTCGCTTATGGCGACGAGCACGTTGGCAAATGGTTCATCTTGGCAACCGTATGCGGCGAGCAACGCACGGAGCTTCGCCTCGGGAATGGCCGTTCGACCCGCCTCAATATGCCCGAGGTGCGGCGAGCCGAGACCGGCGAAGGCTCCCGCCTCCGCTGCGGACAAGCCTCGCTCATTGCGGAGCCTTCGCAGTTCCGACCCCAGACGCCGTTGCCGCTGCGTCGGGTTGGCCCGTAGCCCCATGACGACCTCCTCGTGATCGTGAGCAGTCTGCCCGCTTGGCGGAGGCGAGGCCACTCGTTGGAGGGAATCCAGCCACATGGGTTGCAGTATGGAAACCTAAATCTCTACCGTCGAAGACGAAGCGCCCAACCGGCGTCCGCCCAAAGGCCGTTGGCCGAAGGAGGCGACATCACCATGAGCGCCCAGTTCCCCCCGCGCCGACTTCTCCCTCGTCTTCCCGCCCGACCCCGGCTGGGTCCCTACCGCCCGAGAAGCCGTCCGCACCGCCCTGCACACCGCGAACCGCACCGACTTAACGGACACCGCTCTGCTGCTGACCTCCGAAGCCGTCACCAACGCCGTCAACGCCTGCCGGACCAGCGGCTGCTCGGCGCCCGTCACCCTCTACGCCGAGTGGGGACCGTACGGCACCCTGCGCGTTCTCGTGAGCGACGACGCCCCCGGCTTCCCCGCCCAGCGCAGCCTTGCCCGGGACACGGCCGACGCCGAGAACGGCCGAGGGCTGCTCATCATCGGCAGCTCCGCCACTGACTGGGGCGTCTGCCACCACGGACCGGGTCCCGGGAAGGCGGTGTGGTTCCAGGTCAACGGGGTCAGTTCATAAGCGGTCCAGTTGCCCTGGCGCGGGTGCCATGCGAGAGGGCTCGGGGCTCGTCTCTCTCACTTCAGGGCAACGGGACGGGTGTGCGCCACCCGCGGAGCTACCGTGACGCCACGTTTCCCTGTCCCTCGGCACCTGGAGGATTGTGTGCGGTACAAAGGTCCGCTTCCGAAGCGACTCACCGGCCGGTTCAACGCCTGGATGGTCGGGCTGCGGTCCTCTCCGCGGTGGGGGCGGAGGGTGAGCGGGCGGCTCACGGTGGTGACGTATACGGGGCGGCGGTCGGGACGCAGCTTCAGTACGCCGGTCGCCTATCAGCGCGCCGCCGATGTCGTCACGATCGCCGTGGCCATGCCCGAACGGAAGCTGTGGTGGCGCAACTTCACCGGAGAGGGCTGGCCGATAGCGCTGGATCTGGACGGGAGTGACCGGACCGGGCACGGGGTCGCCCGGGTCGATGAGAAGGGCCGCGTCACCATCACCGTGCGGCTCGACGAACCGCCCGCCGCGCACAGCCGCTGACGCCTACGGAATTGCCATCACCCCTTCACGTCGTGCGCGGAGCCGCTGAGTAGGATCGGCGGCCACACGGGGGAAGGGCATAAATGAAGAAGTTGTTGGGCGGCGCGCGCCGCCGGGCGGCTCTGGTCGGCGGCGCCGTCGTGGTGCTGGTGGCGGCCGGGGTCGGTACCTGGGCCACGGACACCTGGCCGTTCAATGGCAAAGACAGCTACTGCTGGGGTGCCTGGAAAGAGGACAGCGGACCGGAGTTCCTGAGCCGCGAGGCGCTGGACGAGGACAACGCGAGCCGTACGTCCAAGGAGACCGCGCCGACACCGCGGCAGCCGCGCGGGCGGTGCACCGTGGCGCTCCACTCCGAGCGCTACAGCAGCGATGGCGACAAGGTCACGGAGGAGACCGAGGTCACGGTCACCTACGGCCCCGCTCCCGAGGACGCCGCGCGGCGCATGGAGTGGATCGGCGGATACCTCGGCGACCGGGCGATGCCGCTGCCCGACGGGCTGCCGGGCGCCACCGACGGCGGTCATGCGCTGCTGGTGCTGCCCAAGGGGTGCGACACCCACGACGGGCGGCCGACCGCGGTGACGCTCGACTCGACGGCACAGTCGGTCTATCCCGACTCCACCATGTCGGGCGACGCGGGGCTCGGCGGCTCCCAGTCCGTGGCCCAGTTGCTCGTGGCGGTCGCCAACCGGGCGATGGAGAAGGCGGGTTGCGCCCCGGCGAAGCCGCTCGAAGCGGCCTCACCGATGACCACACTGCCCGAGGAGGAGGAGTCCTTCTTCACCCGCGCCTGCCGGATCAGGGGCCTGGAGTTCGGCGAGGAGGGCCGCGACCTGGAGTACCAGGTCGGCGCGGTCACCCGGGATCTCCAGTCCTGTTCGGTGCGGACGCAGCGCGGTGAGGGCCGGTACTTCGACGCCCTGATGGTCGCCGAGCCGCGGCTCTCCGCGCTGTTCGACGGGGCCACGGGCAGCAGGGCACCGGGGCGCGGCTGGCGCGGTACGGGGGTTTTCGCCGACGACTACAAGGTCGTACGGGCCGACTGCGCGGGGCGCCCGCTCACCGTGCTGATGCTCGCCCCGTCCCTGCACGAGACGACACCGTACTTCGCCACCTTCGCCAACGCCGTTGCGCGACGCGTCGGTTGCGCGCCCGTCGCGCCTGGGGGATCGAGCCGATGACCGACTCCGAGAACAACGAGAGCAACGAGAAGAACGAGAGCAGCACCCGCGTGCCGCTGCACGAGCGGCGGCGCCCCGTGTGGCACTGGCAGCGCCTGGCCCGCAGCCGCCCCCGGCTGGCCGTGATCATGGCCGTGACCGGGGCCGTCGTGGGGGCGCTGCTCGGTGGCGCGGGCGTGGCCTGGCAGGCCGAGGCGGGTCCGTTCGCGGACGACCGGGCCTGCTGGGGGGCCTTCAGCCGGGACGATGCGGCGGCGCTGTTCAAGGGCAAAGTCGGCGGCACAGCGGACGTAGCGAGCTCCGAGGTGCCCATCACCAGCGATCGCACCGGCGCCGAGGGCTCGTCCGGCCAATGCCTGCTGACCTCGGACGGCTCGCGGATCACCGTCCAGGCGCATCAGTTGGACCCCCGGTTCGGCGGCTCGGGCGATCAGTGGGCCGATGAGTTCCTGTCCGCGCGGCTCACCCCGCTGGGCGGCGGCCTGCTGGGCATGGCCTCGGACACCCGGGCCTGGCTCGCGGTGCCCGACGGGTGCATCGGCCGGCCGAGTGATATGGACGTCACCGGCGGTCCGACCGTGATCGACCTGGCAACCGGCTGGACGATCTACGACGACGAGGTCGGCGCGGAGGCCCGCGATCGACTCGCGCATGCCGTGGTCAGGTTGGTCAACCACTACATGACCGAGAAGGGGTGCACGGGCACCATCGCCGATCCGACCGGCCGGATGCCGGAGCCGCCACGGTTCCTGGACGAGAAGAGGGACGCCATGTGCGGCGTCAAGGGGCTGCCGCTCCCCCGCGGATACGGGCGCGATTCGCTGGGCCGCACCCTCGTGACCCGGGGCGCGGGGCCGGTGCGCACCTGCGACCGCCGGGTGCTCTTCCACCATCCCGAACTGCGGCTGATGACGGTGGAGGATCCCCGGCTCGCGATGCTCTACGCGCAACTGTCCAGGGACGGTGCCAAGGAACCGGTCAAGGCCGGTGACCAGGACGGATACGGCTTCGTCCGCGACGACATGGGGCTGTTCCAGGCCGAGTGCCAGACCGGCCCGGTCACCTTCCTGATCCGGGCGGACAGCGCCCGGCGCCCCGCCGACATCCGTGCGCTCCTTCCCCGCTTCGTAACGGCGGAGGCGGACCGCATCGGCTGCGGGCCCCTGCACATCACGCTGCCCGCGAAGGGGTGAGCCGGGCGTCGGGGGCGGGTCCGCCCGGACCCGCCCCCGCCCCCGTATCAGCTCTCGTAGTCGTAGAAGAGCCGCTCCACCACCGCCCGCGCCCGGCGGGTGGTGCGGCGGTAGTCGTCCAGCATCTCGCCGACGTGGCCGGGGCCGTAACCCAAGTAGCGGCCCACGGCGGCCAGTTCGCGGACGTCCGTGGGGAAGGTGTCGCCTGCGCGGCCGCGGACCAGCATGACGGCGTTGCGGACGCGGCTGGCGAGGACCCATGCCTCATCCAGGGTCTGGGCGTCCTCGGTGGAGATCAGCTCGGCGGCGTGGGCGGCGGCCAGGGCCTCGCGGGTGCGGGTGGTGCGCAGCCCGGGCTCGGCCCAGCCGTGGCGCATCTGGAGCAGCTGGACGGTCCACTCGACATCGCTGAGACCGCCCCGGCCCAGCTTGGCGTGGGTGGTGGGGTCGGCCCCGCGCGGCAGCCGCTCGGACTCCATCCGGGCCTTGAGCCGCCGGATCTCGCGGATCGCGTCCTCGCCCAGCCCCTCGGCCGGATACCGCAGCGGATCGATCAGCTCGATGAACCGCCGGCCGAGCCCGGGGTCGCCCGCCACCGGCTCGGCGCGCAGCAGCGCCTGGCTCTCCCACACCAGCGCCCAGCGGCGGTAGTAGGCGGCGTACGAGCCCAGCGTGCGCACCAGGGGACCGGACTTGCCCTCGGGGCGCAGATCGGCGTCGATGAGCAGGGGCGGGTCGGCGGTGGGGAGCTGGAGCAGCCGTCGCATCTCGTTGGCCACGGCGAAGGCGGCGCGGGCGGCCTCCTGTTCATCGGCCCCCTCGCGCGGCTCATGGACGAAGAGCACATCCGCGTCGGAGCCGTAGCTGAGCTCATGGCCGCCGAAGCGGCCGAGGCCGATGACGGCGAAGCGGGTGGGCAGCTCATCGCCCCAGGTGTCGCGGACGGCGGCGCGCAGGGCGCCGGCGAGGGTCGCGGCGTTCAGATCGGAGAGGGCGTCGCCGACCATGTCGATCAGCGCCGCGGCGTCCACGGGCGGTTCGGCGGCGGAGACGGCGGGCCGGGCCGGCATATGGGGTTCGGATTCCCGTAGCGCGCTGGGGACCTCGGGGGCCTTGGCCGACGCGGGGGCGGGCGTCACCGCGGTTCCGGTGGCCCGGCCCGGCGTCCGCTGGTCCGACAGCGGCCAGCTCACGGTCGGGCGCACCTCGCCGTTGGCCAGCCGGGCGCTTTCGATGACGTCCGCGGCCGCCGTACGGAACATCTCGCGCCGCCGCACCCCGCGCGCCACCGCGACCGCCTGCTCGGCGCCGTCGGCGCGGCCGACGGCGGCCAGCACCTCCTGCTCCAGATGGGCCCGGCCGCGCGGGCGCAGCCCCTCCGGGTCGCCGAGCAGGGCGACCGCCTCGGGGGCGCGCAGCAGCAGATCGGGGGCGAGCCGCCCGGCGGAGAGCACCCGGGCCAGGTTCTCGGCGGCGGCGCCCTCGTCGCGCAGCAGCCGCAGATACCAGGGCGTCTTGCCGAGCGCGTCCGAGACCTTGCGGAAGCCCAGCAGCCCGGCATCCGGGTCGGCGGAATCGGCGAACCAGCCCAGCAGCACAGGCAGCAACGTACGCTGAATCGCCGCTTTTCGGGTCACCCCGGACGCCAGAGCCTCCAGATGGCGGAGCGCACCGGCCGGGTCCGCGTACCCCAGGGCCGTGAGGCGCTGACCGGCCGCCTTGGGGCTGAGCCGGATCTCACCGGGCTGGAGCTGGGCGACGGCGTCCAGCAGCGGCCGGTAGAAGAGCTTCTCGTGCAGCCGCCGCACTTCGCGGGCGTGCCGCCGCCAGGCGGTGCCCAGTTCGGTCACCGGCTCGGTACGGAACCCCAGCGACCGGCCGAGGCGGCGCTGATCGGCCTCGCCCTCGGGCATCAGATGGGTGCGGCGCAGCCGGTAGAGCTGGAGGCGGTGCTCCATGGTGCGCAGAAAGCGGTACGCCTCGTCCAGCGCGGCGGCGTCGGTGCGCCCCACGTAGCCGCCCGCGGCCAGCGCCGCGAGCGCGTCCAGCGTCGTACCGCTGCGCAGCGACTCATCGGACCGCCCGTGCACCAACTGCAGCAGCTGGACGGCGAACTCGACGTCGCGCAGCCCCCCGGGGCCCAGCTTGAGCTCGCGGTCGACCTCGGCGACGGGGATGTTCTCGACCACCCGGCGGCGCATCTGCTGCACATCGGGGATGAAGTTCTCGCGCTCGACGGCCTGCCAGACCATCGGCGCCAGGGCGTCCACATACGCCTGGCCGAGCCCGGCGTCGCCCGCGACCGGACGGGCCTTCAGCAGCGCCTGGAACTCCCAGGTCTTGGCCCAGCGCTGGTAGTACGCCAGATGGCTGGAGAGGGTCCGCACCAGCGGGCCGTTGCGCCCCTCGGGGCGGAGGTTGGCGTCCACGGGCCAGATGGTGCCCTCGACGGTGACATCGGAGCAGACGCGCATCAGCCGGGAGGCGAGCCGGGTGGCGGCCCGCACCGCCTCGTCCTCCTGGACCCCCTCGACCGCCTCCGCCACGAAGATCACGTCCACATCGGAGACGTAATTGAGCTCGCGGCCGCCGCATTTGCCCATGCCGATCACGGCCAGCTTGCAGGCGGCGGCGTCCTGCGGCTCCTCCTCGGCCGCGATCTCCAGCGCGGCCCGCAGCGTCGCGGTCGCCAGGTCGGCCAGCTCCGCGGCCGTCTGGGTGATGTCGATGGTGCCGCACACATCGCGGGCCGCGATGGCCAGCAGCGCCCGGCGGTAGGCGACGCGCAGCGCGTCGGCCCGGGGCAGCCCCGCCCCGGGCGCGCCCCAGACCCCCTCGGCCAGGGCCCGCTCGAACTCGGGGGTGGCCGGATGCAGATCGACCGACTCATACGTCACCAGGGCGTGCCAGTCCCCCGGATGGCGGGCGAGGTGGTCGCCCAGCGCCTCGGAGGCGCCGAGCACCCCGAGCAGCCGGTCGCGCAGCGGTTTGGCGGTGACGAGGGTATCCAGCAGCGCCTGCCGCGAACCGGCCCGCTGCCCGCCGTTCTCCCCCGCGCCGCCCTTCCCCTTCGCCGCCTCCTCCCCGGGCAGCGCCTCGACGAGCCGTACGAGCCCGAGCAGCGCCAGATCCGGGTCGGCGGTCGCGCCGAGCGCCTCCAACAGCACCGAATCGCTGCGCACCGCGGCCAGCTCGGGCGCGTCCAGCAGCCGCTGGGCGGCCGAGGCGTCGGTGAAACCGTGCCGCAGCAGCCGGGTGACATTGCTGCTCCTGCGTCCCTGCGGTACGGACATCCCGCCGCCTCCCGTCCCTGGTCGACTCCGCGCCGCTCGACCATGCGCACACCGATGATCAAAGGCGCCGCTGACGAGCCTAAGCGACTCCGAGGGCGAAGCGGCAGGTCCGGGCGGGGTCGGGCGGCGACGAGCGGGGCGCGCCCGCGCCCCGCCCTCGCCCGTCCGCTACAGCACCGGCAGCATCTTCCGCAGTTCGAACGGGGTGACCTCGGAGCGGTACTCCTCCCACTCCTGCTTCTTGTTGCGCAGGAAGAAGTCGAAGACATGCTCCCCGAGCGTCTCCGCGACCAGTTCGCTGCGCTCCATCAGGTCGATCGCCTCGCCCAGGTTCTGCGGCAGCGGCTCGATGCCGAGGGAGCGGCGCTCGGCGTCGGAGAGGGCCCAGACGTCGTCGTCGGCGCCGGCCGGGAGTTCATAGCCGCCCTCGATGCCCTTGAGCCCGGCCGCGAGCAGCACCGCGTAGGCCAGGTAGGGGTTGGCACCGGCGTCCAGGGAGCGGACCTCGATGCGGGTGGAACCGGTCTTGCCGGGCTTGTAGAGGGGGACGCGGACGAGGGCGGAGCGGTTGTTGTGGCCCCAGCAGATGTAGGAGGGGGCCTCGCCGCCCGCGCCGGCGGTGCGCTTGGAGCCGCCCCAGATGCGCTTGTAGGAGTTGACCCACTGGTTGGTCACGGCGGAGATCTCCCCGGCATGGCGGAGCAGCCCCGCGATGAAGGAGCGGCCCACCTTGGAGAGCTGGAACTCGGAGCCGGACTCGTAGAAGGCGTTGCGGTCGCCCTCGAAGAGGGAGAGGTGGGTGTGCATGCCCGAGCCGGGGAATTCGGAGAACGGCTTGGGCATGAACGTGGCCTGTACGCCCTGCTCCAGCGCGACCTGCTTCATGACCAGGCGGAAGGTCATGATGTTGTCGGCGGTGGAGAGCGCGTCGGCGTAGCGCAGATCGATCTCCTGCTGGCCGGGGGCGCCCTCGTGGTGGGAGAACTCGACCGAGATGCCCATCGATTCGAGCATGGTGATCGCCTGGCGGCGGAAGTCCATGCCGATGTTCTGCGGGGTGTGGTCGAAGTAGCCGGAGGAGTCGGCGGGCACCGGGCGGCTGCCGTCCACCGGCTTCTGGTTGAGCAGGAAGAACTCGATCTCGGGGTGGGTGTAGAAGGTGAAGCCGAGGTCGGAGGTCTTGGCGAGGATGCGCTTGAGGACGAAGCGGGGGTCGGCGAAGGACGGTGAGCCGTCCGGCATCAGGATGTCGCAGAACATCCGGGCGGTCCCCGGGGCCTCGGCGCGCCAGGGCAGGATCTGGAACGTCCCGGGGTCCGGCTTGGCGATCATGTCGGATTCGTAGACACGGGCGAAGCCCTCGATCGCGGAGCCGTCGAAGCCGATGCCTTCGTCGAAGGCGCCCTCGAGTTCGGCCGGCGCGACGGCCACGGACTTCAGGAAGCCGAGCACATCGGTGAACCAGAGCCGCACGAACCGGATGTCGCGCTCTTCGAGCGTGCGGAGCACGAACTCCTGCTGCTTATCCATGGTCCCCTATCCTTGCAGGTCAAACGGCTCTTTTCGCGGGCGCGGGGCACCTTCCGCAGCCCAGTATCACGCGGTGGGATTACACGGAGGTTTCTTCCGGACTCTCCGGTCTCCCCTCAGCCTCACCACGATGTGTGCATCGTACTTTCACCCGGCCGGTCCCCGCCCCGGACGTTCCGTGCCCACCGTGGCGCCTGCGGGAGCTCCATACCCCTTGGGGGTAGGGTGCCGATGAACACGATGATCAAACGGTCAGATGATGATCTGAACGGTCAGATGGAGGCGGCGGTGCACCAAGGCCCCTCACCCCACAGCCGACCGCTGATGCGTCGCATAGAGCGGCGCGTCGGCCGCCCGCCCTTCCGGCGGGGCGGCGGACGCGCCGACCCTCACGCATCCGGCACACATCAGCATTGGGGTACTGACTCATGCACGAAAAAACTCGCCGTGCCGTGCTCGGCACGGGCATCGCCGCCGCGGGCAGCGGTCTGCTCACGGCCTGTGGCTCCCCCGGCCCCCACCCCCGGGCCGCGGGCCACGACGGAATGGACAGCAACGCGATGGGCGCCCCCGCCCGGGCCGGCGCGCCCGCGGAGGACGCCCCGACGGAGTACATCTCCCCCCACGGCCCGGAGGTCGCCGCGGCCGAGCAGCGGCGGGGCCCCGGCCCGGTGCGGACGTTCCGGCTCACCGCCACCGCGACCACCCTGGACATCGGCGCCCGCAAGGTGGCGTCCTGGGCGTACGAGGACCAGGTGCCGGGCCGGGAGATCCGGGTGACCGCGGGCGACACGATCGCGCTCACCCTGGCCAACAACCTGCCGCAGTCCACCACGCTGCACTGGCACGGCATCCGGCTGCGCAACGACATGGACGGCGTCCCGGGGGTGACCCAGCGGCCGGTCAAGACCGGCGCCGCCTTCGACTACCGCTTCACCGCGTTCTACCCGGGCACCTACTGGGTCCATCCGCACTCGGGCGTCCAGCTCGACCGGGGGCTGTACGCACCGCTGATCGTGGAGGATCCCAAGGAGCCGCTGAAGTACGACAAGGAGTGGGTCGTCGTCCTCGACGACTGGCTCGACGGGGTGGGCGGCCGCACCCCGGACACGGAGCTCGAACGGCTGGGCGGCGGCAAGGGCGGCCACTCCATGGAGGACGGCGGCGAACGAGCCGCCAAGGGCGCGGCCAAAGGCACGGCCTCGGGCGCCTCGAAGCGCGCCGCGGCCCGGCACGCGGCGCGGAAGAAGGCCGCGCCCTCCGCGCCCATGGAGAGCGAGCTGCTGGGCGGCCACGCGGGCGATGTCACCTACCCGTACTACCTGGTCAACGGGCGCAGCCCGGAGTCCCCGCAGGTCTTCCGCGCCAAGCGCGGCGACCGGATCCGCATCCGCCTCATCAACGCGGGCGGCGACACCGCCTTCCGCGTCGCCCTCGGCGGCCACCGGATGACCGTCACCCACACCGACGGCTATCCCGTCGTACCGGCCAAGACGGACGCGCTGCTGCTGGGCATGGGCGAGCGCTACGACGTGCTGGTCACCGTCAAGGACGGGGTCTTCCCGCTCGCCGTCCTCGCCGAGGGCAAGGGGCGCTCCGCGATGGCGGTGCTGCGCACCCGCGGCAAGAGCCCCGTGAAGTTCCCGCGTCCCAAGGAGCTGGACGGTGAGCTGCTCACCGCGGACCGGCTGAAGGCGGCGGAGGACGTACGCCTGACGCCCAAGGAGCCCGACCGGATCATCCGGATGCGGCTCACCGGCTCGATGCGGCGCTACGACTGGGCGATCAACGGCCGGCCGTACGACCCCGCGCAGCGCTATCCGGTGCGGGCCGGTGAGCGGGTGCGGATCTCCTTCATCAACGGCACCGACATGTGGCATCCGATGCATCTGCACGGCCACACCTTCGGCCTGCCGGACGGCGGCCCCCGTAAGGACACCACGATCCTGCGGCCGCACCACAAGGTGAACGTGGATCTCGACGCCGACAATCCGGGGCTGTGGATGGTCCACTGCCACAACGTCTACCACTCGGAGTCCGGGATGATGACCATCCTCGGTTACCAGAAGTAGCCGCAGTGGCCGAGGAGGCCCGGCCCCGGAGGCGAAGGGGCCGGGCGGGATCCGCCCCGGCGCCGCCGTCCGGCGTGAGAAGGGAGACACCCCCGGCTATCGCGTCAGACAGACGATTACACTGGGCGCGTGCCTCAACTTCGCCTCGCTCTGAACCAGATCGACTCGACCGTCGGAGACCTCGACGGCAACACCGAGTCGATACTCCACTGGACCCGGCACTCCGCCGAGCAGGGCGCCCATCTGGTGGCGTTCCCCGAGATGGTGCTGACCGGCTACCCCGTCGAGGACCTGGCGCTGCGCTCGTCCTTCGTCGAGGCGTCGCGCGCGGCCCTGCACGCGCTCGCCGAGCGGCTGGACGCCGAGGGGCTGGGCGAGCTGCCGGTGGTCGTCGGCTATCTCGACCGCAGCGAGCGCGCCCGGCGCTACGGCCAGCCGGCCGGCTCACCGCAGAACGCGGGCGCCGTCCTGCACCGCGGCACGGTCGCCCTGACCTTCGCCAAGCACCATCTGCCGAACTACGGCGTCTTCGACGAGTTCCGCTATTTCGTGCCCGGCGACACCCTGCCCATGGTGCGCGTCCACGGCATCGACGTCGCGCTCGCCATCTGCGAGGACCTGTGGCAGGACGGCGGCCGGGTGCCGGCCAGCTGTTCGGCGGGGGCCGGGCTGTTGCTGTCGATCAACGCCTCGCCGTACGAGCGGGAGAAGGACGACACCCGGCTGGACCTGGTGCGCAAGCGGGCCCAGGAGGCGGGCTGCACCACCGCGTATCTGGCGATGATCGGCGGCCAGGACGAGCTGGTCTTCGACGGCGACTCGATCGTCGTGGACCGGGACGGCGAAGTCATCGCGCGCGCCCCGCAGTTCGCCGAGGGCTGTGTGCTGCTCGACCTCGAGCTGCCCGCCGCCGACCCGGACTCCGTGCCCGAGGGGGTCGTGGACGACGGGCTGCGCATCGACCATGTCACCCTCTCCGCCGACCCGCTGCCCCGATACGAGCCGGAGCTCGCGGGCGGCGAGGCCGAGCGGCTCGGCGACGACGAGGAGGTCTACACGGCGCTGGTCGTGGGGCTGCGGGCCTATGCGGCGAAGAACGGCTTCCGCAGTGTGCTGATCGGGCTCTCCGGCGGGATCGACTCCGCGCTGGTGGCCGCCATCGCCTGTGACGCGGTCGGCGCGCAGAACGTGTACGGCGTCGCGATGCCCTCGCGCTACTCCTCCGAGCACTCCGTCGCCGACGCCACCGAGCTGGCGCGGCGCACCGGGCTCAACTTCCGCACGGTCTCGATCGCCCCGATGTTCGACGCCTATATGGGCTCCCTGCAGCTCACCGGGCTGGCCGAGGAGAACCTGCAGTCGCGGCTGCGCGGCACGATGCTGATGGCGATCTCCAACCAGGAGGGCCATATCGTCCTCGCCCCGGGCAACAAGTCCGAGCTGGCCTGCGGCTACTCCACCCTCTACGGGGACTCGGTCGGCGCGTACGGCCCGATCAAGGACGTCTACAAGACGTCCGTCTTCCGCCTGGCGAAATGGCGTAACCGCGCGGCGGAAGAGCGGGGGCAGACCCCGCCCATCCCCGAGAACTCGATCACCAAGCCGCCGAGCGCCGAGCTGCGCCCCGGCCAGGTCGACACCGACTCGCTCCCCGACTACGAGATCCTCGACCGGATCCTAGAGCTGTACGTCGACCGTGACCAGGGGCGTCAGGACATCGTGGCGGCGGGGTACGACGATCCGCTGGTGACCCGGATCCTGCGGCTCGTGGACACCGCCGAGTACAAGCGCCGGCAGTACCCGCCGGGCACGAAGATCTCCGCGAAGGGCTTCGGCAAGGACCGCCGGCTGCCCATCACCAACCGCTGGCGCGAGCGCACCTGAGCCGGTGGGCGGGGCCCTGCTGCACGCCCCTGAGCGGGGCCCTGTGGGCTACGCCTGGGCGTAGCGGGGGCTACGTCTGGTCGTACTGGGGGCTACGTCTGGTCGTACTGGGCGTCCTGGGGTCCAGGAACGCCCTGATCAGCCCCAGCCACTCATCGGGCGCCTCCACGAACGGCAGGTGGCCGGACTCCAGCTCGGCGAAGCGCGCTCCGGGGATCGCGTCCGCCACCTGACGGTGGTGGTACGGCGTGGCCATCGTGTCCAGGGTCGTGGAGATCACCAGGGTGGGCACCCGGATCCGGCCCAGGTCCTCGCGGACGTCGACCCGGCCGACCAGTTCGACCTGGTCGATCGCGCCGGGCGGTACGGAGGCGCGGGCACCCTTGATCACCATGTCGAGCTGCTCGGGCGTCATCCGGTCCAGATAGGGCGCGCCCGCGCCGATGAGCGCCGCCCAGCGGGCGGCCGCCTCCTGGTCGTCCGAGCGCAGATGGCGCAGCCAGTCCTCGACCAGGAGCCGCATCCGGGCACTGGGGTGGGCGAAGGTCGCGGTGAGGACCAGAGCGGTGACCCGCTCCGGATGGCGGGTGGCGGCGCGCAGGGCGACCGGACCGCCGAGGGAGTATCCGGCGATGGCGAAGGTGTCCAGGCCCTGCTCGACGGCGGCGGCCACCAGCTGGTCGGCGAGGGTGTCCAGGTCCAGCGGCCCGCTCGCGCGCGGGGTGCGGCCGGAGCCGGGGTAGTCGGGGCCGACCACGCGGTGGCGCTCGGCGAGGCCGTCCAGGATCGGGCCGTAGTTTCCGTCGATGGAGCCGGTCCCGCCGTGGGCGAGCAGCAGCCCGGGGCCGGTGCCCCGGACGATGCGGGCCAGGGGTGAGGTGCTGGTCATCGGGTGGTGTCCTTCGTCTCGCGGCTGATGACCGGGACGCTAAAGCCTCACACCGATGTCAAAGTCAAGCGAGACGGGATCCGGGGCGCCCCGGCAACGGAAAAGGCCCTCGCCCGATGGCGGGGGCCTCGTCCCGGCCGCGATGCGCAAGGCGCTCTGAAGGGGCGCGGGGCTGTCTCGATATGCGGCTCCACCGCGGTGGCTCCACCGCGGGGCGAAACCAGCCACGACGGCGCCGCAGACGACCGACGGGGGCTCGGGCACCGGAGCGCTTACGGGGGTGTCCGGCGGACCACGCGGCGGAGCTGCATATCGATGCTTCCCCTCTCCCCGCCCCTTCCCGGAACTGGGACGGAGCCCACCGTGCGGCTCCACCGCACGGCAGGGACTCCACCGCGTGGCAGGCGCTCCGCCCCTGGGACCCCGGGGGCTGGGGCGGAGCCCCAGTTGTGGGAAGGGGCGGGGAGGGGAACAGCCCGCCGCAGGCGTCACGCCCCAGCGGAACGCTCAGCTCAGCTCAGCGCACCTCGGACATTTGCGGCATCGACTCGCTGCTCGCGACGACCCGCGAGCCGCTCGCCGGGGCCCGGTCGGTCAGCCCCGCGATCAGCGCGATCGCGAGACCGATCACCGCGAGCACCGCGCCGACCAGCGTCGGGGAGGTCCAGCCCCAGCCCGCCGCGATGGCGGCGCCGCCGAGCCACGCGCCACCGGCGTTGGCCAGGTTGAACGCGGAGTGGTTGGAGGCGGAGGCCAGCGTCGGGGCGTGCTGGGCCTTGTTCATCACCAGCATCTGCAGCGGGGTGGTGGTCATGAAGCCGACCGCGCCCAGCACCACGACCGACACCAGCGCCGCCCACTTCACATGCACCGTGAAGTCGAAGGCCACGAGCGTGACCGCGAGCGCCGCCAGCGAGCCGTAGAGCGTCGGCCGCAGCGCCCGGTCGGTCAGCGGACCGGCGATCAGGGCGCCCAGCGTCATGCCGATACCGAACAGCGCCAGCACCAGGGTGACCGTCGACTCACCGAACCCGGTGACCTCCGTCATCATCGAGGCGAGGTAGCTGTAGACGGCGAAGACGCCGGCGAAGCCGAAGACGGCGGTGAGCAGTCCCAGGATGACCTGCCGGTTACGCAGCGCGCCGAGCTCCTGGCGCAGGCCGCCGTGCTCCTCATGGGAGACCTGCGGGACGAGCCGGGCGAGGGCGGCCATGGCGACCACGCCGATCGCGGAGACCACCAGGAAGGTCGCGCGCCAGCCGAGGTTCTGGCCGAGCAGGGTGGCCACGGGGACACCGACGATATTGGCGATGGTCAGCCCGAGGAACATGGTGGCGACCGCGCGGGCCCGCCGGCCCTCGGACACCAGCCGCGAGGCAACCACCGCGCCGACGCCGAAGAACGCGCCGTGGGGCAGCCCGGCGAGCACTCGGCCCGCGATCAGCAGCCCGAAGTTGGGAGCGAGGGCGGAGGCGAGGTTGCCCACCGTGAAGAGCGCCATGAGCAACACGAGCATCCGCTTGCGCGGGATCCGGGAACCGAGGGCGGTCAGCAGTGGAGCGCCCACCACGACCCCGATGGCATAGGCGGAGACGAGGTATCCGGCCGTGGGCACCGAGGTGTCCAGATCGCCGGCGACATTGGGCAGCAAGCCCATCATCACGAACTCGGTAGTACCAATGCCGAAGGCGCTCACAGCAAGGGCGAGCAGGGCCAGGGGCATGAGAGACCTTTCAAACGAAGGAGAAACGTGCAGAGGATGCATATGTTCTCTAGCTGAACAAAGTCTCTCACGCCGGATGTTCCCGAGGAGATCCCCAAGATGAACAGGACGTAAGATCTCCCCGGATGGACCGTGAGCTGGGTCACCCGCCAGGGTTCATCCGACGGGGGTTCATCCGACTGGGTTCACCCGCCGGGGTTCATCCGCGGGCTCAGTAGTCGACCGACGCCGCCAGCGGAAGGTGATCGCTGCCGGTCTTGGGCAGCGCCCACGCCGAGACCGGATCCACGCCCCGCACCATGATCTGGTCGATCCGCGCCATCGGGAACGAGGCGGGCCAGCTGAAGCCGAAGCCGTCGCCCGCCGCGCCCTGGGCGGACCGCATCTGCGCGGTGACGGGGGCGAGCGCCCGGTCGTTCATGGTGCCGTTCAGATCGCCGAGCAGGATCACCTTGCGGAGCCGCTCCCGGGAGATGGCCTGGCCCAGCGCCTCGGCGCTGGCGTCGCGCTGCCCGGCGGTGAAGCCGGCGTTGAACTTCACCCGCACCGAGGGCAGATGGGCCACATAGACACCGACCTCACCGCGCGGTGTGGCGACGGTGGTGCGCAGCGCCCGTGTCCAGCCCAGCTTGATGTCCACCGGCTTGGTGCCGGACAGCGGGTACTTGCTCCACAGCCCCACCGTGCCCTGCACGGTGTGGTAGCGGTAAGTGCCCGCCAGGGCCCGCTCGTACGTGGGCACGGCCGCGCCCGTCAGCTCCTCCAGCGCCACCACATCGGCGCCCGAGCCGGCCACGTCCTCGGCGGTGCCCGTCGGGTCGGCGTTCTCCGCGTTGACGTTGTGGGTGACGACGGTCAGCTCACCGCCGCTGCCGGACTTGTCGGAGAACATCAGCCCGCCGAAGAGGTTCAGCCAGACGGCGACGGGCAGCACCAGCGCGAGCACGGCGCTCGCCGACCGCCGCACCAGGCCGAGCACCAGCAGCACCGGAAGGGCCAGGCCCAGCCACGGCAGGAAGGTCTCCAGCAGGGAGCCGAGGTTGCCCACCCGGTTGGGGATGTCGGCGTGGAAGATCATGACCAGGGCGAGCAGGATCGCGATCGCCGCCAGCACCAGTCCGCGCCGCCAGATGCCGCGATCGTTCCGGAGCCGGTCGAGCAGGCGGCCGATCCGGGAACCCGATCGCCCGGGCGCGTCCCCGGGCTGTCGTGTCTCCTGCGTGTACGCCTGCGTCATTCGTCGTCCCTCACTGCCTCAACTGCCGCGCCTTGGCTACGACCCTAGGTGATGACCAGGGCTTTTCCGGACGCCCCCGGGGGGCGTCTCCCGTCCGAGGACGTCGGGTCGGCGGCCGGGAGTTCCACACCCCGGCCCGGGAGGGGGTGTTGTGACACAACAGGCACAAACCGCTCAGCGGCGCGGAGAGACGCCTTCCAGGACCGTGTCGACGATCCGCTCGGCCAGCCCGTCGGGGAGTTCCTTCCACTCGTGGAGCATGGCGCGGGCGAGCATCGGGCCGGTGAAGAGATCGGCGAGCAGCTCCAGATCCACATCGGCACGGATCTCACCGCTCTCCCGACCCCGCCGCAGCACGGCGCGCAGGGTCGCGCGGCGGGCCGCTATGACATTCTCGTCGTAGGCCCGCCACAGCTCCTTGTGCGCGTGCATCTGGGTGATGACGCTGCGCAGCAGGGCGGAGTGGCGCTTGGCGAGCCCGCGGCGGCGCATGAACTCCAGGACGGTGACGAGGTCGTCGCGCACCGAGACCCCGGCCGGCTCGGGGCTGGGCTCCTCAAGGGAGCGCAGCACATCGAGCATCAGCGCGTCCTTACCGGGCCAGCGGCGGTAGACGGTGGCCTTGCCGACACCCGCCTCGCGGGCGATCCCCTCGATCGACAGTCCGCCGACCGAGGCGCCCTCCTCCAGCAGGCGCAGCGCGGCCTCGATGATCGCGGCGTCGGCGGCGGGGCTGCGGGGGCGGCCGCGGAGTTTGGGCGCGGAGCTCTCCGGTGCGGTCATCGGTCGGCCGACGCCTCCTTCCGCGGGCGCGGCCGCCCGCTGTCGGGTGCCTCGTCCGAGGCGCCCTTGCCGGGCAGGAAGGCCAGCACGACCAGCGCGCCGAAGAGGGCGACGCCCGCCGAGCCGAGGGCGGTGACATGCATGGCGTGGACGAAGGCGTCCTGCGCGGGGCCCACCAGCTCCTGGCCCCTGGGCCCCAGCTTCTCGGCCACCCCCAGGGTGGCCTCGACGGACTCGCCCGCCGAGTGCCGTACGGAGTCGGGCAGCCCGGGCACGGCGGCCAGGGTGTCCCGGATGCCCTCGCGGTAGGTGGAGGAGAGCACCGAGCCGAGCACGGCGACCCCGAGCGCGCCGCCGACCTGCCGGAAGGTGTTGTTGAGCGCCGAGCCGGAGCCGGCCTTCTGGCGCGGCAGCGCCTGCATGATCGCGGTGGTCACCGGCGGCATGATATGCGCCATTCCGGCGCCCTGGGCGAAGAACAGCAGCTCCAGCACGACGATCGGGGTGTCCACGCCCAGCAGCAGGAACCCCGACATGGTGGCGGCCACCAGCAGCATGCCGCCGGTGCACACCGCGCGGGCGCCGAACCGCTCGACGACCAGCCGGGCGCGCGGGGCGAAGATCAGCTGCGCCACGGCCAGCGGCAGGATCAGCAGCCCGGCTTCGAGCGCGCTGTAGCCTCGCACGCTCTGGGTGTAGAAGACCATGAAGAAGGTCACGCCCATGAGGGCGAAGAAGACCAGGGCGACGGCGCCGATGGCGGCGGAGAAGGCCGGGTTGCGGAAGTAGCCGATATCGATGGCCGGGTGGTGGCTGCGCTTCTCGTGCAGCACGAACAGGACCAGGACGGCGAACCCGGCGGCGATGGAGCCCAGCACCTGGGCGTCGGTGAAGTCGGCGAGCTGGCCGCCCTTGATGATGCCGTAGACGAGCAGCACGAGCCCGACGACGGACAGCAGCACGCCCGGTGGGTCGACCCGGCCGGGCGCGGGGTCCCTGGAGTCGGGGACGAGCAGCACCATCGCGATCAGTCCGACGATCACGATCGGCACATTGACGAAGAAGACCGAGCCCCACCAGAAGTGCTCCAGCAGCAGTCCGCCGGTGATCGGGCCGATGGCGATGGCCAGCCCCACCGCGGCGACCCAGATGCCGATGGCCTTGGCCTGTTCCTCGCGTTCGAAGACATTCACCAGGATGGCGAGGGTCGCGGGCATCACGAAGGCGGCACCCAGCCCCATGAGCGCACGGAAGCCGATGAGTTCACCGGGCGAACCGGAGAAGGCGGCGAGCACCGAGCCCGCGCCGAACACCACCATCCCGCCGAGCAGGACCTTCTTACGGCCGATCCGGTCGCCGAGGATCCCCGCGGTGAACAGCAGCCCGGCGAAGACCAGCGTGTAGGAGTTGATCGCCCACTCGAGCTGGCTCTGGGTGGCCCCGAGCCCGGTGGGCTTGGGAGAGGCGATGGTCTTCATCGCCACGTTGAGTATCGAGTTGTCGAGGACGACCACCAGGACGCTGAACATCAGGACGACGAGGATCGCCCAGCGTCTGCGGTAGATCGCCTCGGGGACGCCGGACCCGTCCGGGGCGCCCTGGGTGCTGGATGGGGAGGCCATGCCGCCCAGGCTAGGCCTTACGATACGAGACCGTATCGTATTGGAAGATCTTTGCGAGGCTTTTGGCCGACGGCCCGGAGAAAGGGCCCGCGGAAAGGTGGTCAAGGCCACCGCCCGCGGGATCCGGGCCCACTTTCGCCCCGGCAGGAGCCGTGCCAGCATGGGGTTGGTCCGGGGACGCCGTCAGGGCGCCTCGAGATGATGAACAGGAGCCGTAGCGATGACGCACGTCAGTCCTGCGCAGAAGCAGTCCGAGAAGGCCCTCTACGGGGGCACGAGCTCCCGCCGCATCACCGTCCGTGACATCGCGGCCGCCAAGGAGCGCGCCGAGAAGTGGCCGATGCTCACCGCCTACGACGCGATGACCGCGTCCGTCTTCGACCAGGCGGGCATCCCGGTGCTACTGGTCGGCGACTCGATGGGCAACTGCCACCTGGGCTACGAGTCCACCGTCCCCGTCACCATGGACGAGATCGCGCTGCTCTCCGCCGCCGTGGTCCGCGGCACCCGGCGCGCCCTCGTCGTCGGCGACCTGCCCTTCGGCTCCTACCAGGAGGGCCCGGTGCAGGCGCTGCGCAACGCCACCCGCCTGGTCAAGGAGGCGGGCGTGGGCGCCGTGAAGCTGGAGGGCGGGGAGCGCTCCGCCCATCAGATCGAGCTGCTGGTCCAGTCCGGCATCCCGGTCATGGCGCATGTGGGCCTGACCCCGCAGTCCGTCAACGCCTACGGCGGCTATCCGGTCCAGGGGCGCGGCGAGGAGGCGGCCCAGCAGCTGCTGCGGGACGCCAAGGCGGTGCAGGACGCGGGCGCCTTCGCGGTCGTCCTGGAGCTGGTCCCGGCCGAGCTGGCCGCCGAGGTGACCCGCTCGCTGCACATCCCCACCATCGGCATCGGCGCCGGGTCCGCGTGCGACGCCCAGGTCCTGGTGTGGACCGACATGGCGGGCATGACGGACGGCCGGGTGCCGCGCTTCGTCAAGCAGTACGCACAGCTGCGCCAGGGCCTGGGCGACGCGGCGCGGGCCTTCGCGGAGGACGTCGTCGGCGGGGCCTACCCCGCCGAGGAGCACTCCTTCCACTAGGCACCACGAGTCACTGGCCACCAGGCACCCCGAGCCACTGCGGTACAACGACAGCCCGCCGATCTTCCCCCGTCGGCGGGCTGTCTGCCGCTTGTCGGCGGTCTGTCGGCGGCGGCTGTCATCCTGGGCGGCATGACGCGGGAACAGAGGATCAGGGACGGCAACGCCGTCGAAGTTCGGGGGCTGGTCAAGCACTTCGGTGACACCAAGGCCGTCGACGGAGTGGATCTGGACGTGCCGGAGGGCACCGTCCTGGGTGTGCTCGGCCCCAACGGCGCCGGTAAGACGACACTTGTCCGCTGTCTGTCCACCCTGCTGGTGCCGGACGCCGGCACCGCGGTGGTGGCCGGGTACGACGTGGTGCGCCAGCCCCGGCAGTTGCGCCGCACCATCGGGCTGACCGGGCAGTACGCCTCGGTCGACGAGAAGCTCCCCGGCTGGGAGAACCTCTACATGATCGGGCGGCTGCTCGATCTCTCCCGCAAGGAGGCCCGTGCGCGGGCGGACGCCCTGCTCGAGCGGTTCTCGCTCACCGAGGCCGGCAAGCGACGCGTGCGCACCTACTCCGGCGGTATGCGCCGCCGGCTCGACCTGGCCGCGTCCATGATCGGCCGGCCCTCGGTCCTCTATCTGGACGAGCCGACGACCGGTCTGGACCCGCACTCCCGCAACGAGGTGTGGGACGAGGTCAGGCGGATGGTCACCGAGGGGGCCACCGTGCTGCTCACCACCCAGTACATGGAGGAGGCCGAGCAGCTCGCCGACAACCTGACGGTGATCGACCGGGGCAGGGTCATCGCCGAGGGCCGGGTGCACGAGCTCAAGGCCAAGATCGGCGGCCGCACCCTGCAGATCCGTCCGTCCGACCCCGGCGAGGTGCACCGCATGGTCGGCGCCATCACCCAGGCGGGTCTCGACGGCATCGGCGGCGCGACCGCCGACGTGGAGGAGGGCCAGGTCAGTGTGCCCATCGCCAGCGACGAGCAGCTCACCGCCTTGATCGGTCTGCTCAGTGAGCGCGGTTTCGCGATCGCCGGGATCGACACCCATATGCCCAGCCTGGACGAGGTCTTCCTGGCCATCACCGGCCGGAAGGCGTCCGCACCGCAGGACCACAAGACGCTGGAAGAGGTCGCCGCGTGAGTACGGCCACGATGACCGCGCCCGTGCGGGGAAAGAGCGACGGCCGGATCGGCCCCCGCGCCAATCTGCGCCACATCGGCGCGCTGGTGCGGCGCAACGCCCTGCAGATCAGGTACGAACCGTTCGCGATGTTCGACGCCCTGGCGATGCCGATCGTCTTCGCGCTGCTGTTCACCTATGTCTTCGGCGGCGCGATGACGGGCGGCAACCGCTCCGAGTACGTCAACTACTTCATCCCCGGCCTGATGGCGATGGGCGGGCTCAACATCGCGATGTCGATCGGCAGCGGCGTCAATGACGACTTCAACAAGGGCGTCATGGACCGCTTCCGGACGCTGCCGATCGCCCGCTCCTCGGTGCTGATCGCCAAGCTGGTCGTGGAGTGCGGCCGGATGCTGGTGTCCACCATCATCCTGCTGATCATGGGCTTCATCATGGGCTTCGAGCTCAAGACCGGGCCGCTGGAGCTGCTGGCCGCGGTGGCGCTGGCCGTGCTCTTCGGATCCTCGCTGACCTGGATCTTCATGCTGCTGGGCATGTCGCTGCCCACCCCGCAGGCGGTCAGCGGCATGGGCTTCCTGGTGATAATGCCCCTGCAGTTCGGCTCGTCCATCTTCGCCCCGACCGCCACCATGCCGGACTGGCTGCGGTCCTTCACCGAGTACAACCCGCTGTCCCGGCTCGCGGACGCCGCACGGGCGCTGACCAGCGGCCATGGCGCGATAGCCGAACCGGTGACGGTGACCCTGAGCTGGACGGTGGCCATCACGGTGCTCGTGGCGCCGCTCGCGGTGCGCAAGTTCCGCAACAAGACGACCTGACGGTCCACGGTCTCGAGCCACCGGCCGGGCGCACCCTACGGGGGGGGGCGCCCGGCCGGCCGTCGTGGCTCACTCCCCGTCCTTCCTTCCCCGTCCTTTCCCGACCTGCTCACCGGCCCGCTCAGACCAGCGCGACGGCCTCGTCCAGGGTGAGGCCGCTGCCCTCGGCGCGGGTCCGCTCGTACGCGGCGTCCCCGAGCCCGGCCCGCACCGCGGCCTCGGTCCGCTCCCGGCGCGCCCGCTCACTGGCGGAGATCCGGTACTGCTGGGGATCGCGCAGCGCGTCGTACGCCCCCACCAGCCGCGCCGCGGTTCCGGCCCGTTCCGCGCCACCGAGGCCGCTCAGTGCCTCGGCCGCGGTCAGCAGATGTGTCACCTGGAGGAACGGCGCGACCATCTCCGTCATCCGGCCGGCGGTCTTCGCCAGCGCACCGCGCACGGTCACCAGGGCCTCGCCCGGCCGTCCCTCCAGCAGGTCCAGCCAGGCCAGCATCCCCTCCACCATGCCCTCGAACATGCGCAGCGCCCGGTTCTCGAACTCCCCGCGCAAGGTGACCAGAAGGGTCCGCGCCTCGGCGAGGCGGCCCGTGGTGCCGTAGCGCTGCGCCAGGTGGATCCGGGCGTACGACAGCGCCTCGGCGCCCACATGCTGCCCCTGCTCGACCACCTCGCGCAGCATCCGCTCGCCCTCGGCGGCCTTCTCCTCGTCCCCGAACTCCATGAACAGCCCGGCCAGCCGGGACCGGAGGTACAGCACCTGATCATGGGCTCCGAGCTCCTGGGCGCAGCGGATCGCCGCGCGGTAGTCCGCGGCCGCGGCCGCGCCCTCGCCGCGCTTCTCCCAGGTCTCGCCGCGGCCGGCCAGCGCCTCCGCCTCGCCCCATACGTCACCGAGCCTGCGGAAGATCGCCAGGCTTTCGTCGGCGTCGCGGGTCGCGCCCTGGTGCTCGCGGCTCCGCTCCCGGTAGATCTTGGCGCGCAGCTGGAGGGTGAACGCCAGCTCCCATGCGTAGTCCAGCTCCCGGCAGGTGCGCACCGCCTCGTCGGTCATCTCCCGCAGCAGCACGAAGTCCCCCTTGAGGATCACCGCGAAGAACCACAGGGTGCCCGGGAGACGGCAGGTCTGGGGCAGCCCCGGCCGGTAGGCGGAGACGATGCCCTCCAACTCGCGCTGGGAGTCGTCGCCCACCATGGCCTGGAGGTCGCCGTCGATGTTGGCCAGCGCGTACAGCCGCACGCCCCGCCGCGCCTCCGCCAGCAGCTCGGGCTCCATCGGCGGCGGGGCGGCCGTGCAGCTGACGTACAGCGGCGGCGCGGGGACCACGGGCGGTGCGAAGGGGCTCGGCCCGAGGTCGGCCGCGGCGGTCGCCCAATGGCGTGCCTCGCCGCGGTGGCCGCGCAGATGCCAGAACCAGCCGAGCGAGAGCACCAGGCACAGCGCCTCCTGCTCGTCGCGGGCGGCCACGGCCCGGCGCAGCGCGGTGCGCAGATTCTCGTGCTCCGTCTCCAGCCGGACCAGCCAGTGGCGCTGCGCGGGGCCGCGCAGCAGCGGATCGGCGGTACGGGCCAGCTCCCGGTAGGCGACCAGATGGCGCTGTTCGACCGCGGCCCGCTCACCGGACTCGTCCAGCCGCTCCGCCGCGTACTCGGCGACGGTCTCCAGCAGCCGGTACCGCATCTCCCCGTCCGTCCCGGGCTCCGGTCCGGGCGCGGTGACGACCAGCGATTTATCGACAAGGGAGCCGAGCAGCGCGGCCACATCGCGGGGCTCCACGGCCCCGGTGCGCCCGGCGCGCTGTTCGTGTTCCGCGCGCTCTACGTCTTCTGCGCCTTTTGCGCCTTCTTCGGGGTATCCGCGCACCGCCTCGGCCGCGTCCGCGCACACCGCCTCCGCCTCGGTCAGACCGCAGCCGCCGGCGAAGACGGACAGCCGGGCGAGCACGGTGCGTTCGGGGGCGTCGAGCAGGTCCCAGGACCAGTCGACGACGGCTCGCAGGGTCTGCTGGCGGGGCAGCGCCGTGCGGCTGCCGCTGGTCAGGAGGCGGAAACGGTCGTCGAGGCGGTCGGCGAGCTGCCGTGGGGTGAGCAGCCGCAGCCGCGCCGCGGCCAGTTCGATCGCCAGGGGCAGTCCGTCGAGGCGCCGGCAGATCTCGGCGCACGCGGCCGGATCGTCCTCGGTACGGAAACCGGGCCGGGCCGCCGCGCCCCGGTCCTGGAGCAGCCGCAGCGCGACGGGGTCGGGCAGCGGCTCCACGGGACGCACCAACTCGCCCGGGACGGCGAGGGGTTCGCGGCTGGTGGCCAGGATCGTGACCCCGGGACACTGGGCCAGCAGGGACTCGGCGAGGTGGGCCGCGGCCGCGACGAGGTGTTCGCAGTTGTCGAGCACGATCAGCATCCGGCGCGGGGCGCAGTGCTCGATGAGCCGGGCGCGCGGATCGCGCACGGCCGGGTCGGTCGCGGCGCGCAGCCCTTCGGGCGACGTGCCGAGGAGGACCGTCTCGCGCCCCCCGACCGCGCTGAGCACCGTCTCCGGAACGGTCTCGGGGTCGTCGACGGGCGCGAGCTCGGCCAGCCACACCCCGTCCGGCCAGTCGGGCGCGAACGATTCGGCGGCCTCCTGCGACAGCCGCGTCTTCCCGGCGCCGCCGGGCCCGAGGAGGGTGATCAGCCGGTGGCCGGACAGATCGCCGCGCAGGGTCGCCAGATCGGCCTCGCGGCCGACGAAGCTGGTCAGCCGGGCCCGTAGATTGCCACCGCCGGTACGGACGGGGGCGGGGCGCGGCGGAACGGGGCCGGGCGGTACGGGAGAGCCCTCATCGGCCGCCGCCAGCAGCTCGGCGTACAGCCCCCGCAGCTCCGGCCCCGGATCGGCGCCCAGCCGCTCGGCGATCTCCGTACGGATCACCTCGTACGCGGCCAGCGCCTCCGCCACCCGCCCCACGTCCCGCAGGGCGCGGATGCGCAGCGCGTGCAGCGGCTCGTCCAGGGGGTGGCCGTCGCAGAGCCCGGTGAGCGCGGGGAGGGCCTGGGCGGGGCGGCCGAGGGCGAGGTCGGCGGCGAGCCGGGCGCGCCGCGCGTCCAGCCGTCGCGCCTCGGCGCGGGCGGCGGGCGCGGTGGCGTCGGGCAGATCGCTGAGCGCCGGCCCGCGCCACAGCGCGAGGGCGGCGTCGAGCAGATCGACGGCCTTGGCCGGATCGCCGTCGGCGAGGGCGTGGGCGCCCTCCTCCGCGAGCCGCTCGAAGCGGTGCAGATCGACGTCGTCGGGGTCGGCGCTCAGCCGGTATCCGCCCGGAACGGACTCCACGGCGTCCTTGCCGAGCGCCCGCCGCAGCCGTCCGACCAGCGCCTGCAGCGCGCCGTGCCCGTCGGCGGGCGGATCGGTGACCCAGATCTCCCCGATGAGCGCCCCGGTGGTCCGCGCCTGCCCGGGCGCCAGCGCGAGCGCCGCCAGCAGCGCACGCAGCCGCGCCCCGCCGACGTCCACGGGGGTGCCGTCGTCGTGGCGGGCCTGGGTGGTGCCGAGGATGCCGTAGCGCACGGCCCCATTCTGATGGATGCCCGTCTCCCGGCCGACCGCGCCTGCCCCGGCCGTTCTCCCGTTGACCCCGGCCCGGCCATTCTCCGGTTTCGCCTGCCCCGGCCGTTTCCCCGTTTCCCCTGGCCCGGCGGTTCTCCCGTTTACCCTGGCCCGGAACTGCGCGCCCCCTGTTCGACGTTTCCCCCTCAGCGCTCACCAGCCCGTATGGAGACCCCACTCGATGACCACCGCCATCAGCCGCCGCGAGCGGCGCATCAGCCCCGTCTTCCTCGGACTGTCCGCGATCATGGTCGTGTCCGCGTGGGCGGTGTGGACGGAGTACTCCGCGAGCCCCGGCTTCGCCGTCTTCCTGTTCGTCGTCTCCGGCTGGGTCGTCTCCCTGTGCCTGCATGAGTACGCCCATGCGCGCACCGCACTGCACGGCGGGGATCTGTCGATCGGCGCGAAGGGCTATCTGACCCTCAACCCGCTGAAGTACACGCATGTGGCGCTGAGCATCGTGCTGCCCGTGGTCTTCGTGATCATGGGCGGGATCGGGCTGCCGGGCGGGGCGGTGTTCATCGAGCGGCACCGGATCCAGGGCCGCTGGAAGCACAGCCTGATCTCGGCCGCGGGCCCACTGACGAACGTGCTGTTCGCGGCCGCGCTGACCGCCCCCTTCTGGCTCGACGCCACGGACCAGGTGCCCGAGCTCTTCCGCTTCGCCCTCGCCTTCCTGGCGTTGCTGCAGGTCACGGCGGCGATTTTGAACTTCCTGCCGGTGCCGGGACTGGACGGCTACGGGGTGATCGAGCCCTGGCTGTCGCACCGCATCCGGCGCCAGGTCGAGCCGTACGCACCGTTCGGGCTGCTCGCGGTCTTCGGGATCCTGTGGATACCCGAGGTCAACGAGGCGTTCTTCGGGGCGATCGACGCGGTGATGCGGGCCCTGGGCGTATCGGAGTGGGACACCTACTGGGGCCAGGAGTTCTTCCGCTTCTGGCAGGGCGAGCCCGATATCCCCCGCCTCGACTTCTAGGCCCTGCCCGGTGGCCTCAGCCCCGTGGCGCTCGTGCTCTCCCGGTCGGCCGCGCGGTCGGCCCGGGCCTTGCGGACGTAGTACCAGGCCATATTGGACGAGATACCGGCGACCAGGATCCAGACGATCCCGAGCCAGCTCCCCCGCGCGAAGGACACGACGGCCGCGGCGATCGCGAGGACGCAGACGGCCAGGGTGCAGAGGGCGAGGCGGGGCATGGGGTCGGCTCCTGTCGGGGGGTGTGGCACTCCCCGACATTGTCCCCCATGCACCGCCGCGAGGGCGGGGCGCCCCGGATGTGCCGGTCGGGCGGCGGCGCCCTCAGACGTCGGTGACGCGCAGGCCCGCATGGGCCTTGTAGCGGCGGTTGACCGAGATCAGATTGGCCACCAGGGACTCCACCTGGTGGGCGTTGCGCAGCCGGCCCGCGAAGACGCCGCGCATGCCGGGGATGCGGGCCGCGAGCGCCTGGACCAGGTCGGTGTCGGCGCGCGACTCGCCCAGGACCATCACATCGGTGTCGATCTGCTCGACCTCGGGGTCCTGCAGCAGTACGGCCGACAGGTGGTGGAAGGCCGCGGTGACCCGCGAGTCCGGCAGCAGGGCGGCGGCCTGCTCGGCGGCGCTGCCCTCCTCCGGCGTCAGGGCGTACGCGCCCTTCTTGTCGAAGCCCAGCGGGTTGACGCAGTCGATGACCAGCTTGCCGCTGAGCTCCTCGCGCAGCGAGTCCAGCGTCTTGGCGTGGCCGTCCCACGGGACCGCGACGATGACGATGTCGCTGCGGCGCGAGCACTCGGCGTTGTCCGCGCCCTCGATGCCGAGCTCCGCGCCGCCCAGCTCCCGCGCCGCGGTCTGCGCGCGCTCGGCGGCGCGCGAGCCGATGATCACCTTCTGGCCGGCCCTGGCCAGCCGGTAGGCGAGGCCGCGGCCCTGGTCGCCGGTGCCGCCCAGGACGCCGACGGTCAGGCCGGACACATCGGGGAGGTCCCAGGGGTCCTTGGCGGGGGCCTTCTTCGCGGGGGCGTCGGACGCGGAGTTCGTGGCATCAGGGGTAGTCATGACAGTGATCCTGTCACGCACCGCGGCCACCTTCATGGTGACGTCTCTTACGCTTTGACACTCCCCTCCGTCAGCCCTGTGCGCCAGTACCTCTGGAGTACGCCCATCAGCACCATCAGCGGCAGGACGGACAGGAACGCCCCGCCGACCGTGTACTGGTACAGCTCCGGCTGCCGGTCCGCGTACCCCTGCCAGGACGTCAGGCCGAGCTGGATCGGGTAGAGATCGGAGTCGGAGAGCATGACCAGCGGCAGAAAGAAGTTGTTCCAGATGTGCACGAACTGGAACAGGAAGACGGTGACCAGCGCCGGGGTCATCAGCCGCAGCCCCAGCGTGGAGAAGATCCGGGCCTCCCCCGCGCCGTCGATCCGCGCCGCCTCCAGGAGGGAGTCCGGGACGGCGGCGGCCGCGTAGATCCGGCACAGATAGACCCCGAAGGGGCTGACGATGCTGGGGATCAGTACGGCCCAGTAGGTGTTGGCCAGGCCGATCTCGCTGAAGAGGAGATAGAGCGGGAGGGCGAGCGCCGTGCCCGGGATCAGTACTCCGGCCAGGATGACGTTGAAGATGCCCTCCCGGCCGGGGAAGCGGAACTTCGCCAGGGCGTAGCCGGCGGCGGCCGACAGCAGGGTGGCGGCGAGCGCGCCGACGCCCGCGTACATCAGGCTGTTGGCGAACCACCGGACGTAGATGCCGTCGTCGTAGGTGAGCACCCGGTGCAGATAGTCGAGCGGGTGCGGGTCATGGAACCAGAAGCCGAAGGTGCCGAAGAGATCGCTGCTGGACTTGGTGGAGGAGACGACGAGCCAGTAGACGGGGGTCAGGAAGTAGATGGCGGCGACGGTGAGCAGCGAGACGGTGATGATCCGGTGCCGCAAGGGGGGTTCCGTCCCCACCCGGCCCCTCGCCGCGCGGCGGCCCGCACCGGGCCGATCACCGGGCGGGACCGCCTCGGGCCGCCCCTGACCGGGTGCGACCTCGTCCGCGGGCTCGCTCGCGACCGCGCCCGCCAGGTCGTTCGCCTCGTTCATCCGTTGTCGCCGTCCTTCCCCCGCCGGCCCACGAGTCTCAGGAATCCGAAGGACAGCACGCAGGCGACGAGGGCGAGCAGGACCGCCTCGGCCGCCGCGATGTGCTGGTTGTTGCTGGTGAACGCCTCGTTGTAGGCGGCCAGGTTGGGGGTGTAGCCGGAGTCGATGGAGTTGCTCAGCGGTTTGAGCACCTTGGGTTCGGCGAAGAGCTGCAGGGTGCCGATGAGGCTGAAGACGGTGGTGAGCACGAGCGCGGGGCGGATCAGGGGGAGTTTGATGTGCCGGGCCACCTGCCAGGCATTGGCCCCGTCGATCCGCGCCGCCTCGTACAGCTCTCCGGGTACGGCCTTGAGCTGGGCGATCAGCACCAGCATGTTGTAGCCGGTGAACTGCCAGGTGACGATGTTGGCGATGGACCACAGGACCGCCCCGCGGCCCAGGAAGTCCACGTCCCAGCCCATCGAATCGGCCATCTCCACCAGTGGGCTGATCCCGGGGACATAGAGGAAGCCCCACAGGATCGACGCGATCACACCGGGCACGCCGTACGGCAGGAAGAAGGCGGTCCGGAAGAAGCCGACCCAGCGCGCCGAGGCCGCGTCGAGCAGCAGCGCGAGCGCGGTGGCGAACGCGATCATCAACGGGATCTGGACGGCGCCGAAGAGCAGCACCCGTCCGAAGCCCGCCGTGAACCGGTCGTCCTCCAGGGCGTGGGCGTAGTTGGACAGGCCCGCCCACACCTGCTTGGTCTCCCCGCCGAGGCCGAGCGGTCCGGTGCGCTCGACCTTCAGCAGGCTCTCGTAGAGGGCGTAGGCGAT
This sequence comes from Streptomyces sp. NPDC007875, assembly GCF_042868035.1. Classification (NCBI taxonomy): domain Bacteria; kingdom Bacillati; phylum Actinomycetota; class Actinomycetes; order Kitasatosporales; family Streptomycetaceae; genus Streptomyces; species Streptomyces sp. NPDC007875. Next base: position 513,785 of record NZ_JBIADZ010000004.1, read on the forward strand.
GGGGGCGATGAAGCACAGCAGGAAGAGCGCGAGGAAGGGCAGCAGGAACCCGGACGCCGCCCGGGCGCTGCGTGCCTCGGTCCTGGTGAGGCGGCGGGGGGCTCCTCTCATCCGCCTCACCCGGCCTTCACCTGGAGGCCCTTTTCCTTCAGATCGGTGATCGTCTGGCTCTGCACCTTCTTCAGCACGGAGCGGAAGTCGGACCCGTCCCCGATGGCCGCCGTGAAGGCGTCGCCGAGCCGCTGGTAGAGGGTGTCGGTGGCGGGGCCCCACTTCCAGCTGGTGTCCACGCCCTTGCTCGCCTCGTCGAAGACCTTGCTGTACTCCTGGCCGCCGAAGAAGTCCTTGTGCACATCGAGCTGGGAGGTGGTGTAGCCCTGCTTGGCGCCCGGGGTGCCATAGCCGTTCTCGATCAGGAGCTTGATCGACTCGGGGTCGGTGTTGAGCCAGATCGCGAAGGCCAGCGCGTCCTTGGGGTACTTGCTCTTGGCGAAGACCGCGGTGGTGGAACCGCCCCAGTTGGCGTAGGCGGCATCGCCCTTCTTCCACTGCGGCATGGGCACCACGCGCCATTTGCCCGCGGTCTTGGGGGCGTTGCCCACCAGCAGGGCGTCGCCCCAGCTGGCGCCGAGCCAGGAGGCCATGTCGCCGGTCTGGACATCCTTGTACCAGGCGTTCTGCCGGTCCGGGATGGTCTTGATCAGCTTCTGGCGGACCAGTCCGTACCAGTAGTCGGCGACCTTACGGGTGGGCTCGTCGTCGATGGAGACGGTCCAGGTGTCGCCCTCGGTGCCGAACCAGCGCGCCCCGGCCTGCCAGGCGAGCCCCGCGAAGCGGTTGCCGTTGGTGGCCGAGAAGGTCTCGATCCAGGCGCCCTTCTTACGGATCGCGGTGGCCGCCGCCTCGTACTCGTCCCAGGTGGCGGGCGGCTCTATGCCCCACTTCTCGAAGAGGTCCTGACGGATGAACAGGCCCATCGGACCGGACGCCTGCGGTACGGCGTAGACGGCCTTGCCGAAGACGGACTGCTGCCACTGCCAGCCGATGAACTTGTCCTTGTGGTCGGCGACCCCGTACTTGGTCAGGTCAAGCAGCCCGTTGTCGACGAGGAAGCTGGGCACGACCGGGTACTCGATCTGGCCGAGGTCCGGCGGATTGCCCGCCTTGATGGCGGCGTGCATCTTGGCGTACTGGGCGCCGTCGACGGCCGAGACCTTCTCGACCTTGACCCGCACCTCGGGGTTCTTGCTGTTCCACAGGGCGACGGGCTTGTCGATGCCCGGGACCCAGGACCAGAAGGTCAGGGTGATCTTCTCGCCCTTCTTGCGGCCCTTGGGGTCCCCGCCCCCGTCGTCGTCCGAGCCGCAGCCCGCGAGGGCGAACCCGGCCGCCGCGGCGGCCGCACCGCCGAGGACGGCGCGGCGCGGCGCGCCGGACATCCAGGTGTTCCCGTTTCTTGCGGTATCGCTCATACCAGCTCCTCCATCGGAATGCGCCGGAATGTGATGGTCGAGTAGGCGCTGAAGTCGCCGGTCTCGTAGAGCAGTCCGACCGTGGCGTCCTCGAGTCGGACCAGGTCGGAGTAGGCGGCGGGCAGACCGTTCACGGTGTGCGTGGGCCGCCAGGTGACACCGCCGTCATGGCTGGTGCGGACCGTCATCAGCGCCCGGTACGCGGGGTCGGCGGGGCCGGAGAAGAGCAGCGCGTCCGGCTCGCCGAGGTGCAGCACACTGCCCTCGACCACGGGGGCGACCAGACCGGCCTGCGGCCGGAAGGGGAGGTCCAGGGTGGCGCCGCCGTCGCCGGAGTGGGCGTCGGCGCGGGTGCCGGGCGCGGTCGCGTCGGTGCGGGTGTTGAAGTAGACGCGGCCGTCGGGGAGTTGGGCGGCGGTGGTCTCGTTGACGTTGACGTAGCCGTCGGGGTTGTCGTCCACGTACCCGATCCGCCAGGTGGCGCCGTCGTCGTCGCTGAGCAGATCGTGTCCGCCGTTGTACCGCCCCTCGGTGCCGTCGTCGCCGGGGACGCTCGGGGGCAGGGAGTGGTTGCCGGGGATGACGATCCGGCCCGCGTGGGGGCCGTACCGGAGCTGGAGGGCATGGCCCGGGGTGGTGGCGTACCAGCGCCATTCGGGCCGCTTGGTGCTCGCGGTGATCTCGCGGGCCTCGCTCCAGCTCACGCCGTCGTCATCGCTGTACGTCAGCCACACCCGCCGCCCGTCGGCCGGGCTCACCTCGCCGCGCCGGATCCGGTCCTCGGTGGCGGAGGCGGCGCTGCGGACGTGTACCAGCAGGACGCGGCCGTCGTGGGGGCCGCCGTCGAGGACGACGGGGGCGGGGTTGCCCGCCGTTCCGTCGCCGTTGCGGGCGACGACCTGTAAGGCGCCCCAGGTCCGTCCGCCGTCGGCGGACCGCTTGAGCACGAGGTCGATATGGCCGTCGTCGGCGGAGGAGTTCACCCTGCCTTCGGCGAAGGCGAGGAGCGTTCCGGCGTGGGTCAGCACCACTGCCGGGATCCGGTAGCTCGCATAGCCCTCGGTCCCCGCCCGGAACGGAACGGACACCTCGTACGAGCGTGCCGCCCCCGCGCCGACTGCCATCAGACCTCCCGATGCCCCGTCGCAATCGAGTGCCGAGTCAGAAAAATGGGACGTAGGACGTCCCTTGTGTGCGGCGACCTTAGGGTTTGCCTTACAGAGCGTCAAGAGACGGCGCATGAACAGTTGGAGACGGGAACGGAGGGCGTGTGGGCGCCGGGCGCGGCACGGGTCTACGGCATGCCCGCCGCATATGCCCCGAACGGGTGAGCCGGGATCGAATCGCGCCCGCCGGGGCGCGGGCCGCGGCAGGATGCGGATGCCATGGACGCCGTAAGGGTTGCACTGCTGCGCGAGGTCCTCGCCGGAACCGAATGGCTCCAGGCCACCCGCCGCTTCGCGGGCTCGCTACGGGCCTCGGTCGGACCGCGTGAGGGCGGACTGCTGCTGGTCGGCAGCGAGAGATACGAACCGTGGCATCTGGCCGCGCATCTCGACGACGAGGCGGCCTGGTCCGGACTGCCCGAGCTGTCCCCCACGCTCGTCCGCCACCGGGTGCCGGAGGGCGCCGCCGTCCCCGCGCATCTGGCGGTCGGGCTGGGGCGGCTGGAGCGGGCGGGCCGCGGGGAGACCCTGCTGGTGGTCGCGCCGGGCGACCCCGGGTCCGGGCTGCTGGAGCGGGTCAACGACGCCCGCCGGGGCGGGGCCACCGTGCTCGCCCTCGACGGCGGCGACGCCGAGCTGCACGCCCTGGCCCATGACGCGCTCTCCGCCCCCGAGGGCGGCGAGCTCGACCTCGACACCCTCCAGCACCTGGTCAGCGCGGCCACCGGCGAAAACAGCCTGCCGCGTCCCGGCCGCCGCCGCTTCCAGGACCGGCTGGCCCGGCTGGCGGAGCACTTGGCGGCGCCTCCGCCGACGCATTGGTGAGGGGGCTTGGGGTTTCGGGGCTGGTGAGCGCGCCCTGCGATGCGGGCTGGTGACGGCGCGATGCGGGCCGTAGGCGCCCGCACGGTCCGTAAGGCGTACACGCCGCCCGTGAGGCGTACGCTGCCGCCTGCAAGACGCCGCTCAGGCCGTAAGGCGCCGCTCGGCGAAACGCTGCTCGGTCCGTAGGGCGCTGCACGGACCGTAACGCAGCCACGGCCCATGAGGCGCCCGCGCGGGCCGTAAGGCGTACACGCCGCCTGTAAGGCACCGCTCGGGCCGTAAGGCGGCCTCGGCCCATGAGGGCCCGCGCGGCCCGTAGGGCTCACACCACCCGGCACCGCGCGACAGCGCTCGACACCGCTCGGCCGTGAGGCGGCCACGGCCAGTCGGCGTCCCACGGGCCGTAATTCGGTTGCCCCGCTTCGCCGCCCGGCCGGACGATGTCGCCTCGTGACCCTGACCGACCAGGACGACCCCCCGGCGCGCCGCGCGCCGCGTTCCCGCGCGCTGTTGCCCGATCTCGCGCCCTGGCACTCCTCCCGCGACTTCCGGCTGCTGTGGACCGCGGGGCTGGTGACCGCCTTCGGCAGCTTCCTGACGATGGTGGCGCTGCCGCTGCAGATCAAGGAGTTGACCGGCTCCGCCGCCGCGGTCGGCGCGATCGGGGCGGTCGAGCTGGTGCCCCTGATCGTCTTCGGGCTGTACGGCGGTGCGCTGGCCGACTCCGTCGACCGGCGGCGGCTGATCCTGCTCACCGAGGCGGGGCTCGGGCTGCTCGCCGCGCTGCTGCTGGTCAACAGCCTGCTGCCGGATCCCATGCTGTGGCCGCTGTATGTCGTGGCCGCGCTGGCCAGTGCGCTGACCGGGCTGCAGCGCCCCGCCATCGACGCGGTGGTGGCCCGGATCGTCCCGCACGCCCAGCTGACCGCGGCCGCCGCGCTCAACGCGCTGCGCTGGCAGCTGTCCGCGATCGCGGGGCCCTCACTCGCCGGGGTCGTCGTGGCGTACGCCGGGCTGCCGCTCGCCTACGGCCTCGATCTGCTGACCTTCCTCGTCTCCGGGCTCCTGGCCCTCCGGCTGGCCTCCGCACCGCCCGCGCACGACGCCGAGCCGCCCTCGCTGCGCGCGATCGGCGAGGGCGCGCGCTACGCCTGGCGGCGCAAGGAGCTGCTGGGCACGTACGCGGTGGACATGGCCGCCATGTTCTTCGCCTTCCCGAACGCGATCTTCCCCTTCCTCGCCGACGATCTGGACGCGCCCTGGGCGCTGGGCCTGATGTACGCGGCGGGTTCGATCGGCTCGGTGGTGGTCAGCGCGACCAGCGGCTGGACGTCCCGGGTGCACCGCCACGGCCGGATGGTGGTCGCGGGCGCGGCCGTCTGGGGCCTGGCCATGGCGGCGGCCGGATGGCTGTCCAACGTCTGGCTGGTGCTGCTGTGCCTGGCGGTGGCGGGCGGCGGGGACATGGTCAGCGGGCTGTTCCGCGCCACGCTGTGGAACCAGACGATTCCCGAGAAGCTGCGCGGCCGGCTGGCCGGTATCGAGCTGCTCTCCTACGCCACCGGCCCCCAGCTGGGCCAGGTCCGGGCCGGGTCGATGGCGGGCTGGGTGGGCGTACGGGCCTCGGTGTGGTCCGGCGGGCTTGCCTGTGTGGCCTCGGTCGGCCTGCTGGCCCTGGCACTGCCCCGGCTGATGGCCTACGACGCCCGCACGGACGAACACGCCCGCCAAGCGCGCGAGGCGCGCGAGCTCCGCCCCGCCACTGGCTGATCACCGGGCGCCGGGCCGATTCCCGGCGCGCCGCCACTCCTCGTTGCGCTCACGCGCCGTCTCCATCGCGCGGCGGCCTCCTCCGGGGAACCGTACGGACCGAGGCGGTCGGCGGCTCGGCACTCCGAGCCGGGCTGATTCCTCGGCACCCCGCACCGGGGAAGCCCTCCGCAGCCGGGGAAGGCCCGCGGCCGGGCAAGGCCCGCGCCCGCTCACGGCACCCAGCAAGGCTCCCGGCACCCGAGACGGCTGACGGCACCCGGGAAGGCCGACGGCGCCCGCTCGCGGCACCCGAGAAAGCCCCCGCCCCCAGGGCGACTCAGCCCGTCGCCGGGGGCTCGTCGTCGCGCCAGCGCGGGTCGTTCCGCCACTCCTCATTGCGCTCGCGCGCGGTCTCCATCGCGCGGGCGGCCTCCTCCGGGGAGGCGTACGGGCCGAGGCGGTCGGCGGCGCGGCACTCCGGGCCCTCCTCGACCTTTTGGTGCCGGATGCAGTAGTACCACTCACCGGGCTTGCCGGCGGTTCCTCTCTTGAACAGCGCCATCCCGGCCTCCGGCCTCCGCTCGTTCCCCAGTGGCCCGAAGGGCCCTTGCGGCCATGCTGCCCCATGCGCCGCCGATACACTCGCTGATATGTCTGGCCAGTCGCTTCTAGTCCCGGGGACGCTCTCCCCCACCCGCCCCGTCCCCGCCTCGATCCCGCGCCCGGAGTATGTCGGTAAGGCGAGCCCGACACCTTATGACGGGCCCGAGGTCCAGGACGCCGAGACGATCGAGCGCATGCGGATCGCGGGGCGTATCGCCGCACGGGCGATGGAGGAGGCCGCCAAGCTGATCGCGCCGGGGGTCACCACGGACGAGCTGGACCGGGTGGCCCATGAGTACATGTGCGACCACGGGGCGTACCCCTCGACGCTGGGCTACCGCGGGTTCCCCAAGTCGCTGTGCAGCTCGGTCAACGAGGTCATCTGCCACGGCATCCCGGACACCACCGTCCTCAAGGACGGCGACATCGTGAACCTCGACGTCACCGCCTACATCGGCGGGGTGCACGGGGACAACAACGCCACCTACCTGTGCGGCGAGGTGGACGAGGAGTCGCGGCTGCTCGTCGAGCGCACCCGGGAGTCCCTCAACCGCGCGATCAAGGCCGTCAAGCCGGGCCGCCGGATCAACATCATCGGCCGGGTCATCGAGTCGTACGCCAAGCGCTTCGACTACGGGGTGGTCCGCGACTTCACCGGCCACGGGATCAACTCCTCGTTCCACTCCGGCCTGATCGTGCCGCACTACGACAGCCCGCACCACACCACCGAGATCAAGCCGGGGATGACCTTCACCATCGAGCCGATGCTGACGCTCGGCACCCATGAGTACGACATGTGGGAGGACGGCTGGACCGTGGTCACCAAGGACCGCAAGCGGACGGCGCAGTTCGAGCACACACTGGTGGTGACCGAGACCGGGGCGGAGATCCTCACCCTGCCGTAGCGGCCGGGGGCGGTTCGAAGATGTCGTGTGCCGGGGGCCGATTTTTCGGCGGCCGTTTTACCGACAGCCTGTCGGGAAAGCATTGACGTAGGCATTGATCTCTACTTAGGTAAGCCTAACCTACACACCTCGGCCCCGGAGGTCCACCGTGGAGTTCTCCGCCCTGATCCGCAACGCCTCACGGGAAGCGCACTCGGACGTCGGGAGCTCGTCGTTCATGAGCGATCTGCTCGGTGGGCGGCTGGGAGTGGCGGCCTACCGCCGCTATTCCGAGCAGCTGTGGTTCGTCTACCGCGCCCTGGAGTCCCCGGCCGACGCGCTCGCGGCGGACCCCGTGGCGGGCCCGTTCCTCCGGCCCGAGCTGGCCCGGCTGGCCGAGCTGGAGCGCGATCTGGTCCACCTCGGCGGCCCGGACTGGCACAGCGGCCTCACCGCGCTGCCCGCCACGGCGGCGTACGCGGCGCGGGTGGCGGAGTGCGCCCGTGACTGGCCGGCGGGCTATGTGGCCCACCACTACACCCGCTACATGGGCGATCTGTCCGGCGGCCAGATCGTCCGGGACACGGCGGAGAAGACCTGGGGCTTCGACCGTAAGGGCGACGGGGTGCGGTTCTACGTCTTCGAGTCGATAGCCAACCCCGCGGCCTTCAAGCGGGAGTACCGCGCGCTGCTGGACGCGCTGCCGGTGGACGATCTGGAGAAGCAGCGCGTCGTGGAGGAGTGCAAGCGCGCCTACGCGCTGAACGCGGGGATCTTCCGGGAGCTGGCCGAGGAGTTCCGGCTCAGCGCCTGAGCGGAGCGGCTGGGCGGAGCGCCCCCGATCTCCCTCGTGGAGGTCGGGGGCGCTCTTGCGCGTTCGAGGTCAGGACAGGGGGAGCTCGGCGAGCATGACGGCGTAGACCGGGGAGTCCGGGAAGGGCTGGCGCTTCCCCACCTTGCGGAAGCCCCAGGTCTCGTACAGGGCCTGCACCCGGGGGTGCTCGGGGTCCACGAGCAGCACTACGAGATCCTCGTCCCGCTTTTCCATCAATGTGCGGGTCAGCCGTTCGGCCACACCCTGCTTCCGCCACTCCGGGATCACGGCCAGCTCGGAGTACGAGAAGGTCAGGTCCTTCGCGGGCGCCGGATCGAGGTGTTCGCGCCACCATTCGCGACCCGGAACGGCCGGGGCGCCGTAGGCGAAGCCCACCGCCTTGTCGCCGTCGAACGCGATCACACAGGAGAACTCCGGGTGCCCGCCCCAGTGGTCCACGAACCAGGGGAAGCGCTGGTTGAACTCGTCGTCCATCTCATCCGCATACGCGTCGGCGTGCACGTCGATCAGCGTCTGGCGGATCTCCGGAAGGTCCGCGTGGGTGAAACGGCGGACGTCCAGACCTGCGGCACTCAAGCTCGGCTCCATTCCGTTCGGTAGCGGTCTCCCCACTCGCGGGCGACGCCTGCGTCCGGGGCAAGAGTGATCAAGTCGCGGTAGTAGTCGCCGAGAAGTGAGCGCATTCGGCCAGGCAGCGGGCCCCCGGCCATCAACTCGAAGACCATGGAGGCGGTGGCGCACGCCTGGTCGATGTCGCGTTGGTGAAGCTGGGTCAGGGCGAGCCGTGCGGTGGCCAGGGCACGGTTGCGGCGGAACTGCTCGGGGATGGTGGCCAGCGCCTTGTGCGAGGCGGCCTCCGCCTCCGCGGGTTCGCCGATCCGGTCCCGGACGATGGCCGTCATGGCCAGGAGCTCGGCAGGCCCGTAGAAGGCGGTCCAGCTCGGCCTGGGGGCATCCATGGAAGCTTTACTCAGGGCCTCTTGGGCGCACCCGAGGGAGCGTAAGGCGGCCTGTCGGTCGCCCAGGGTGGAGTGGGCGAGCGCTGTCCGGGCATGGGCCAGAGAGCCGTAGAACGGGTCCCGACGGGCGATGGCCGTCGCCTGAGCCGCATAGCCGGAGTCGACGCCCTCGGTGTACGCATCACGCTGGCGGGCGAGAATGGAGTACAAGTTCCAGGCTTTCAGCTCGGCGATGGAGTCCTTGGCCATCCCGGCCAGATAGAGCGACCGGTCCAGCAGACTCCGGGCCCGGTCGGTTCGCTTGGCGTCGACGGCGGACCAAGCGGCCAGGGACATGTAGTCGGCGGCCACGCTGAACAGCCGCTGGCGGATGCGCTGGGAGGCGCCCAGCTTCTGCTTCTCCAGCGTCTCGGCCGCCCCGGCCAGGGCCATACGCTCCAGTTCGTCGTGACCTCCCCGTGCGGCGTCCAGGGTCACCAGGGCATCCACACCGGAACGGAGACGGATCACGTCCGAGGTGCCTACGGAGTGCTGTGCGATGAGAGGGACGGCGACCGCGGCCGTCGTACCTGTGGTGGCGGTCAGGAAGTTCCTGCGCCTCACGGGATCCTCCGGTTCTGTGGCGGGGCGTCTTCGGGCCGGTGGGACGAATCCCAGTTCTTCGGCCGTACATCCGAATACTGCCTCTAAGGCTGCCCGCTGCCGAGACTGTGGCCAACGGGTCTTTCCGGTCAGCCAGTTACGGACCGTCCGATCGCTGACCGTGCCTTCGTAGCCGTCGCGGTGCAGATGAGTGTTCACCGCGTCCGCCAACCCGGCCTGGGTGAGCCCGCTCTCGCGCATGGCGCCGATGAGGTTTTCGTCCCCCTCCACACACCCACCGTAGCCATGCGAGCCCCCTCCGTGAGCGGAGTCCGTCGAGAATTTCCGGTTGGGCGGTTTGCACACCCGATGGGTATTACCTCCCCGCGCGCGACGAGCCGTCGTTCACTCGGACAAGGCCGCTCACTTCGCACCCACTGAGGTCCTGATGTCCGTGACCGCTACACCTCGCCCCACGGGGCACCCCGGATGCTCCCAGACCATGCGCCGCGTACCGGAGAGCGCGGAAGCCGCCCGCAAGCTGGTACGGACCGCACTGGCCGCCTGGGGACAGGAGGACCTGATCGAGGACGCCGCCCTGGTGATCACCGAACTGGTCTCCAACGCCGTGGACCACGCCCGCCTGGAGTCGATCCGCGTCATCGTCACCCGACCGTCCGAGAAATTGGTCCGCCTCGGCGTCGTGGACCGGTCCCGCAACATCCCCTACCTGCGGACGGACTCCAATGGCGACAACACCCGAGGCCGGGGGCTGCTGTCGGTCGACGCCCTCACCGACCGATGGGAGACGGACCGATACCGCTGGGGCAAGCAGGTCTGGGGCGAGATGACGTGCGATTGATCATCCGAGGTCGCTGGTGGTCCGGGCCCCGTACCGGACGACGACCCCAGCGGCCCGCCCTCCAAGCCCTGATAAGAGGCGTGCGTCACTCTTCCCGGACTGCGAACCGGATCAAATCAGCCAACTTGACCAAATCTTTGCCGCTCCTAGAGCACCTCTTGACCTTACACAGGATCGACACAGGCAAGGCTCAGTTAAGTTAGGCCAGCCTTATCCGCCCGCCGAACGTCCGCCCTGTCCTGCCTGTCCTGATTCCGTCTGGAGCCTGCATGCGAGTCGCTCGCACCCCTGTTGTCGCCGCGATATCGGCACTGACGACGATCACCGCCGTCGCCGGATGCGCCCAGAAGTCCGACGCCAAGGACTCGGACGCCATCCAGGTCACCGCCTCCGACAGCGCGTGCGAGGTCTCCAAGACCTCTTTCCCCGCCGGGCATGTGAAATTCGCTGTGGAGAACAAGGGCTCCAAGGTCACCGAGGTCTACGTCTACGCCCCGGGCGACCGGATCGTCACCGAGCGGGAGAACATCGGCCCCGGCACCCGCGCCTCGATCAACGCCGAGGTCAAGGCCGGTTCGTACGAGATCGCTTGCAAGCCCGGGATGAAGGGCCACGGCATCCGCCAGAAGGTGTCCGCCACCGGCGAGGGCAAGCCGGCCCAGCGCGATCCGAAGCTGGACAAGGCGGTGGCCGCGTACCGGACGTACGTACAGAAGCAGGCCGATGACACGCTGCCCGCGGTCCAGAAGTTCGCCGACGCGGTCAAGAAGGACGACCTCGAGGGCGCCAAGAAGCTCTACGCCCCCTCGCGCATCGGCTGGGAGCGCACCGAGCCGGTCGCCGAGTCCTTCGGCGATATCGACCCCAAGGTCGATGTGCGCGAGGACGGCCTGGAGAAGGGCCAGAAGTGGACCGGCTGGCACCGGCTGGAGAAGTCGCTGTGGCAGACCAAGAAGATCAACGCGGCCGACCATGACCTCGCCGACCAGCTCATCAAGGACCTGAAGGACTGGCAGAAGCGCGTCGGCACCGCCGACATCACCCCCACCGGCATGGCCAACGGCGCCAAGGAGCTGCTGGACGAGGTGCAGACCGGCAAGGTCACCGGTGAGGAGGAGCGCTACAGCCACACCGACCTGGTGGACTTCAAGGGCAACGTCGAGGGTGCCGAGACCTCGTACAAGCTGCTCAAGCCGGTGGCGGCCGGACACGACCCGGAGCTGGCCAAGGAGCTCGACAAGCAGTTCGCGGCCGTCGGGAAACTGCTGGACAAGTACCGCAAGGGCGAGGGCTTCGTGTCGTACGACACCGTCTCGGAGTCCGAGCGCAAGAAGCTGTCCGACGCGGTCAACGCGCTCGCCGAGCCGCTCTCCCGGCTCGCCGCCGCCGTCGTCACCAAGTGAGGGGGCCGGACATGACCGACGAGGCCAACACGGCTCCCTCCCGCCGGGCGCTGATCGGCTGGGGCGGCGCCGGGCTCGCGCTCGGCGCCGCGGCCGCCGGGGGCACCGTGGCCGCGCTGAGCGACGACGCGGACGACACCCAGACGGTCGCCGACAGCGGCGCCGCGGTGCCCTTCTACGGGGCGCACCAGGCGGGGATCGCCACCGCGGTGCAGGACCGGCTGCACTTCGCGGCGTTCGACGTCACCACCGACGACCGCGCCGAGCTGATCGCGCTGCTGAAGGAGTGGACGAAGGCGGCGGCCCGGATGACCCAGGGGCACGCGGTCGGCGGCGGCGCGGTGAGCGACCTGGCGGAGGCCCCGCCGGACGACACCGGTGAGGCGCTGGGGCTCAAGGCGTCCCGGCTCACCCTCACCATCGGCTTCGGGCCCACGCTGTTCAAGGACAAGAAGGGCAAGGACCGCTTCGGCATCGCCGACCGCCGCCCCGAGGCGCTGATCGACCTGCCCGCCTTCCCCGGCGACAACCTCGACCCGGCGCGCAGCGACGGCGATCTGTGTGTGCAGGCGTGCGCCGACGACCCGCAGGTGGCCGTGCACGCCATCCGCAACCTGGCCCGGATCGGCATGGGCAAGGTGGCCATCCGCTGGTCGCAGCTGGGCTTCGGCAAGACCTCCTCGACCACGCCGGACGCGCAGACCCCGCGCAACATGATGGGCTTCAAGGACGGCACCCGGAACATCGCGGGCACCGACACCGCCGCCCTGGACAAGCATGTGTGGGTGAGCGGGAAGGCGGGCCCGACGTGGCTGGCCGGCGGCTCGTACCTGGTGGCGCGCCGCATCCGGATGCACATCGAGACCTGGGACCGCACCTCGCTCAAGGAGCAGGAGGACGTCTTCGGCCGGGACAAGGGCGAGGGCGCGCCGCAGGGCAAGCAGCATGAGCGCGACGAGCCGAATCTGAAGGCGATGCTGCCCACCGCGCATGTCCGCCTCGCGCATCCGGACTCCAACGGCGGGGCCCGGATCCTACGCCGCGGCTACTCCTTCACCGATGGCACGGACGGTCTGGGTCGGCTGGACGCGGGGCTGTTCTTCCTCGCCTACCAGCACGACGTACGGGACGGATTCGTGCCCGTACAGCGGCGGCTGGCACGGACCGACGCGCTCAACGAGTACATCCAGCACGTGGGTTCGGCGCTCTTCGCCGTCCCGCCGGGCGTCCGGGACGCGGACGACTGGTGGGGCAGAGCGCTGTTCTCCTGACGGACTCCGCCAGGAACCCTCGACCTCCTCCAGGAACCCTCGACAAGGAAGGCGAACCCCGTGTTCGGCAATTACCTGATCGGTCTGCGCGAAGGGCTCGAAGCCAGCCTGGTGGTGTGCATCCTGGTCGCCTATCTGGTCAAGACCGGGCGCCGGGACGCGCTGCGCCCGGTGTGGCTCGGGATCGCCGTCGCGGTTGGCTTGAGCATGTCCTTCGGCGCGGCGCTGGAGTTCGGCTCGCAGGAGCTGACCTTCGAGGCGCAGGAGGCGCTGGGCGGCTCGCTGTCGATCCTGTCGGTGGGCCTGGTGACCTGGATGGTGTTCTGGATGCGGCGCACCGCCCGCCATCTGAAGTCCGAGCTGCACAGCAAGCTGGACGCGGCGCTCGCGGTGGGCACCGGGGCGCTGGTGGCCACGGCCTTCCTGGCGGTCGGCCGGGAGGGCCTGGAGACCGCGCTGTTCGTATGGACGGCGGTGCGGGCGAGCAACGACGGTACGGCGGATCCGCTGATCGGCGTGGTACTGGGCCTGGTCACCGCGGTGGTGCTGGGCTGGCTGTTCTACCGGGGCGCGCTCCGGATCAACCTGGCGAAGTTCTTCACCTGGACGGGCGCGATGCTGGTCGTGGTGGCCGCGGGGGTGCTCGCGTACGGCTTCCACGATCTGCAGGAGGCCGACTGGCTGCCCGGGCTGCACTCACTGGCCTTCGACATCAGCTCCACCATCGCGCCGGACTCCTGGTACGGCACGGTGCTCAAGGGCGTCTTCAACTTCCAGCCGGACCCGACCTGGCTTCAGGTGTGGATGTGGGCGCTCTATCTGGTCCCCACGCTCGCGCTGTTCCTGCGTCCCGGTAGGGTGTCGCCGTCCACAGCAGCCCCCAGGAATCGGGAGCCGGAGCCCCATGACACGCAGGCCGCCCCGTCGGCAGTTGACAGCCCCGACCGCAGCGGCGGTACTGACGCTGGGGATGACGCTGACGGGGTGCATGACGGTCCACGGCGAGCGGGAGAACATTCCGTCGGTGGACAAGGCTGAGGCGCCGGGGGCGCTCAAGCAGTTCACCGACGCGTACAACAAGGCGTACCGGGAGCTGGATCCGGCGGTGGCGAGCCAGGTGGAGACGGGCCCGCTGGAGGCCATCACCACCGCCGACCTCAAGGCCCAGCACGCGAGCTCCCCGAACGGCAACCCCAAGTACCCGGCGCTGGAGCTGTCCGACGTCACCTACCGCATCCCCAAGCAGGTGGGCTGGCCGAAGTTCTTCGTCGCGGACACCGACAGCAACCGCGATGACAACCGCTGGCTGTTCGTCTTCACCCGTGGCGGTGCGGACGAGCCGTGGAAGGCCGCGTATCTGTCGATCCTCAGCCAGGACGAGGTGCCGGATTTCGCAACCGACAAGGACGGCTGGGCCAAGCCGGTCCCGACGGAGGGGCCGGCCCCGAAGCTGGCGACCCGGCCGGACAAGCTGAGCGCGGAGTACACCGACTACCTGATGACGGGCGAGGGCTCGGTCTTCGCCGACGGCCAGTCGACCTCGGGGCTGCGGAACACCCGGAAGAAGTTCCTGCGCACCCCGAAGTTCTGGACGGAGTACATCGACACCCCGGCGCAGGGCGCGCAGGACGCCCCGGTGGGGCTGCGCACCTCGGACGGCGGGGCGATCGTGTTCTTCTCCTCGCACCACCGGCAGAAGCAGACGATGGCGAAGGGCTTCCGGCCCAACCCGGATCCGCAGATCAAGGCGCTGATGACGGGCGAGGCGAAGAAGGCGGTGACGCTGACGAGGGTCTCGGAGTCGGCGGTGCGGGTCCCGGCCAAGGATGCGGCGGACCCGAAGGTGGTCTTCCTCAACCGCCTGGAAGGCGTAACAGCGGCGAAGGGCGAATAGGCGAGGTTGTGGGCAATCGTTCCTCCCCCAGCTACCGCTGGGAGGTGCCCCCCGGCGGAACGGGTGGGCACAGCCCGGCCACCGGCCCGCACCCGACAGCGAAACCTAAAGCGCCCTACCGCCCAATGGGCCAAGCAGCCGCCTGATCCTGATCCTCGCCCGCGAAGCGGGCACACGCATCCGTAAGCGTCTCCAGCAACGTCAGCGGATCCGGCAGCGGCCGCTCCGGCCCGAGCAGCCACCCCACATGCCCGTCGCCCGGAAGCCGGGCAGGCGGCATCAGCACATAGCTGCCCCGGCAATGCCACCGCAGCCCCGGATGCTCGTCCATCGTCTCCGGGTGGCAGTCCAGCTCACAGGGCCACCACTCGTCCTCGTCATCCGGCGTGCCCCGGGTGGCGGTGAAGAACAGCATCCGCCCCTGCTGGAGATCGCCGCTGCTCGTGGCCACGGGCCCGACCTCGACCTCGGCCGCGCCCAGCCGCTCCAGGGCCAGCCGCCCGGCGTCCGCGGGCACATCGAGCACATCGTGGACGATGCCGGTGGCGGTGATGAAGTTGGCCTGCGGATCGGCGCGCAGCCACTGCGCGACCTTGTCCGGGTCGGTGGTCGCCTGGGTCTGCCAGGCGAACGAGACGGGGTGGCGGCCCGGGGTGGGACAGCCGATGCGGTCACAGGAACAGCCGTAGCCGGAGGGGTGGGCGGCCGGCGCGAGCGGGAATCCCGCCGCCGCGGCGGCCATGAGCAGGTCCTCGCGGACGCCGCCGGCGCCCGCTCCCGTGTCGTGGTCGCCGCCCGCTCCGCTCCTCGGCCGACGCAGCCACTGGGAGAACCTGCCCTTGCGTTCCATCTACCGCCTCGCTTCACCGCCGGTACCGGCGGTACGGCCGGTACCCGATCAATGCTGCCACCATCCTGCTCCGGAAGTGGCCGGTGTCCGCATCCGGGGTGGGTGAGACCACCCCGACCGGGTGTCGATATCAGGGCATACAAGACATCACGCCCCTAGCGTTCCATCTATGATCAGCAGGCATTTTCTGACCGCCGTCGTAGTGCTCGGCCTGTCCATACCGGCGGCCGTCGCGGCCCACCCCACCGCTCGTCCGTCCGTACGACGCCTCATACCCCCGGCCACCGATCCGGCGCGGCTGCAGCAAGCGCTCACGGCGCCGTCGGCCGGGAAGCCCGCCGTCGTCTACACCGCACACCGCGGCGGCGCCCTGGAAGTGCCCGAGAACAGCATGTCCGGGCTGGCCAGTGCCTTCAGCCGGCATGACGTCCAGGTCCTCGACTTCGACACCCGCATGCTGCGGGACGGCACGCTCGTGGTGATGCACGACGCGACGCTGGACCGCACCACCGACCGGACCGGGCCCGTACGGGCTCTGACCGCCGCCCAGTGGCGCGGCGTCCGGCTGCGCCCCGACCCCTCCCTGCGCGGCACCTGGCGGCCCGAGCGGCCGCCCACCGTCGCCGAGGCGCTGGACCGCTTCGGCGGCCGGATCACCTTGATGGTGGAGGCCAAGGACCCCGAAAGCCTGCCGCGGCTGGCGCGGATGATCCGCGACCGAGGTCTGATCCACTCCGTCTACGTCAACAGCAACCGCCCCGAGGTGGCCCGCGAGGCCCACCGTAAGGGCCTGATGACCCAGCTATGGCGGTCCGCCCGGCAGATGCGCACCGACACCCCGCGCGACTGGCGCGGCATCGTCGATCTGCTGGACGTCGACTACCGGGCGCGCGAGAAGGATGTGCGGCGGGCCGTCGCCTCCGGGATACCGCGGGTCTGGGCGCACACCGTGGAGACCCCGGCACAGCGGGACCGGATGCTGCGGCTGGGGTGCGACGGCATCATCACGGACGCACCGGCCCTGCTGGTCTCCACACCCGTACGGCGGGCGCGCGGCTGACCCCGGGCCGGGCGGCGATGGCCCCGACGGCGCGCCGGGGATTCCCCTTCCGGCCGGTAGAATCCGCCGAATGCACGCCCCCGACGCCGCCCTTACCGACGAGACGCCCCAGACCGCGCTCGCCGGCCTGCTCGACGGTCTGCCGCCCCGCCAGGCGGCCCAGGCGGTCGACCGGCTGATCGGCCACTACCGGGGGCGCACCCCGACCGACGCGCCCGTGCTGCGCGACCGCTCCGACGTCGCCGCCTACGCCGCGTACCGGATGCCCGCGACCTTCGAGGCGGTGCGCGCCGCCCTCGCCGCCTTCCGCGCCCGGACGCCCGCATGGGCCCCGGCCTCGCATATCGACATCGGCGGCGGTACGGGCGCGGCGAGCTGGGCGGTGGCCGCCACCTGGCCGCGCGGCGGGCACACCACCACCGTCCTGGACTGGGCCGAGCCCGCGCTGGCCCTCGGCCGCGAGCTGGCCGGGCAGGCGCCCTCCGAGGCGCTGCGCACCGCCCGCTGGCAGCGCCGGGCCATAGGGGACGGGCTCGCGCTTCCGGACGGGACCGACCTGGTCACGGTCAGTTATGTGCTGGGCGAGCTGACCGAGGCCGACCGGCGGGCCGTGGTGGCCGAGGCGGCGCGCGCGGCCCAGGCCGTGGTGCTGATCGAACCGGGCACCCCGGACGGCTATCTGCGGATCCGCGAGGCGCGGGACCGGCTGCTGGCGGCCGGGCTGCGCATCGTCGCCCCCTGCCCGCACGGCGCGGCCTGTCCGATCGAGCCCGGCGCCGACTGGTGCCACTTCGCCGCCCGGGTCCGCCGCTCCTCCCTCCACCGGCAGGTCAAGGGCGGTTCGCTGCCGTACGAGGACGAGAAGTTCAGCTATGTCGCGGCCGTACGGTTCGACGCCGCGCCCGCCGGGGCGCGGGTGGTGCGCCGCCCCCAGATCCGCAAGGGCCAGGTGCTGCTGGACCTGTGCGCCCCGGAGGAGGGGCTGGGCCGTACCACGGTGACCAAGCGTCAGGGGCCGCTGTACCGGGCCGCCCGCGATGTGTCCTGGGGCGATGTCTGGCCGCCGGAGGAGTAATCCAGTCCCTCCGGCGTTTGAGGAGCGGGGCCCGGGGGCGGAGCCCCGGCGGGGGCCGGACACCCCGTAAGACGCCGTGCGGCCTGGGAAGACCAGGAGCCCGTGAACCCCGGGGCCCGGGGCTCTCTCAGCCCACCGCCCGCGCCAGCGCCGTGGCCGCCGCCGCGCGGGGCGCGCTGTCGCCGGGGCGGCGTCGCGGATGCACGGTGGTGGCGAGCAGCACCAGATAGACCCCGCGGGCCCGGTCCACGACCAGGCTCGTTCCGGTGAACCCGGTGTGCCCCGCGGCGCCGCGCCCCGCCAACTCGCCCATGAACCACGGCTGGTCGACCTCGAAGCCCAGCCCCGGCGCGGTCAGCATCAGCTCGGTGGACTCCGGCGACAGTACGGGCCCGCCGCCGGCCAGCAGCGCCCGGCACAGCACCGCCAGGTCCCCGGCGGTCGAGAAGAGCCCGGCATGGCCCGCGACCCCGCCCAGCGCCCACGCGTTCTCGTCGTGCACCACGCCTCGCAGCATCCCCCGGTCCACCTTGCCCCAGGGCCGCCGCTGGTCCTCGGTGGCCGCGATCCGGGGCAGCCAGGAGGCGGGAGGGTTGAAGCGGGTGGCGGCCATGCCCAGCGGGCCGGTGACCGTCTCCTGGACGAGCCGGTCCAGCCCACGCCCCGCGGTCCGCTCCAGCACCCGCTGCAGCAGCAGGAAGTTGAGGTCGGAGTAGCGGCGGGCGGTGCCGGGCGGGGTGACCGGCGGCTCGGCCGCGAGCCGGGCCAGCCGCCGCTCCGCCCCGTCCTCCTCGTACAGCGGCAGTTCGGGAATCAGCCCCGAGGTGTGGGTGAGCAGCTGCCGCACCGTGATGCCGTGCTCGGCGGCGGCCGTGCACTCCGGGGCGTACCCGGCGACCCGCCCGTCCAGCGCGATCAGCCCGCGCTCGGCGGCCCGCAGCGCCACGATCGTGGTGCACAGCTTGGTGAGCGAGGCGAGGTCGAAGAGGGTGTCGCGGCGCACCGGCACCCAACGCTCGCGCGGCAGCTCCACGCCCCGGTCGGCCCGCTCGTCGTACGCCGCGTAGCGCACCGCCCAGCCGAAGGACTCCTCGGCCAGCGGGCCCGATGCGGTCCCGGCGGCCAGCGCCGCCCCCGAACACCAAGGGCGCTCCCCCTCGGGAAGCGCCCTGACGATCTCCAGCAGCCGGGTCAGACCACGGTCACGCTCTGCTTGGTACGTCGCTGCCACGGACGGCAGAATCCCACGAAGCAGGCGATGGCCGCGAGCGCGCAGACGAGCTGGACGACGGCCATCGGCACCGCCGTGGTCTCCCCCGCGATCCCCACCAGCGGGGAGGCGACGGCGCCCAGCAGGAAGGTGGAGGTGCCCAGCAGGGCGGACGCGGAACCGGCGGCGTGCGGGGTGCGGTTCAGGGCCTGGGCGTTGGTGTTCGGCATGGCCAGGCCCATCGCGGACATCAGCACGAACAGGCTCCCCGCCACCGGGACGAGACCGGCCTTCCCGAAGACCCCGGAGGCCAGCACGAGCAGCGCGGCCGCCGCGACGGTGATCACGACCAGCCCGACCATCAGCACCTTGTCCATGCTGACCCGGCCGACCAGCACCCGGCCGTTGAGCTGACCGGTGGCGATCAGGCCTATCGAGTTCAGCCCGAAGAGCAGGCTGAAGGTCTGCGGTGAGGCGCCGTAGATCTCCTGGACGATGAAGGACGACCCGGCGACATAGGCGAAGAGCGCCGCGAAGGCGAAGCTGCCCGCGAGCATGTAGCCGGTGAAGACGCGGTCGGAGAGCAGCCCGCGCATGGTGCGCAGGGTCTGGCCGAGCCCTCCGTCCTGGCGCCGCTCGGGCGGCAGCGTCTCCCCCAGCCACCGCCAGACCACCAGGGTGAGCAGGGTGCCGATCACGGTGAGCACCACGAAGACCCCGCGCCAGTTCGTGAAGCGCAGGATCTGGCCGCCGATGAGCGGGGCCACGATGGGCGCCACCCCCGAGATCAGCATCAGGGTGGAGAAGAAGCGGGCCATCGCGATGCCGTCGTAGAGGTCCCGGACCACGGCGCGGGCGATCACGATACCGGCCGCGCCCGCGAGCCCCTGGAGCAGCCGGAAGCCGATGAGCAGCCCGGCGGTGGGGGCGAAGGCGCAGATGGCGGTGGCGATGACGTAGATCACCATGCCGATGAGGAGCGGACGGCGGCGCCCCCACCGGTCGCTCATCGGGCCGACGGCGAGCTGGCCCAGCGCCATGCCCATCAGACAGGCGGTGAGGGTGAGCTGGGCGGTGGCGGCCGAGCTGTGGAACCCGTCGGTGACCTCCGGCAGGGCCGGGAGGTACATGTCCATGGACAGCGGCGGGAGTGCGGTGAGCCCGCCGAGGATCAAGGTGACGAGGAGGCTCGTACGGCGCTGCGCGGTGAGCCCGGGAGGGGCGGCAGCGGAGGTGCGGGAGATGTCGGGGGACGATGTTCCGGGCCGGTCGGCCCGGGTGGGAGCGGCGGCCGGTTGGCCGGGCTGCTGCATGCGTACCTTCCATGAGTCGTTGATGCGTCTCTATGCTCTCAGCAATTCGAATGGAGTCGAACTCCTGTGGACAGGGGGGAACGGGGTCGGGATGGCCGGGGCAAGCGGGTCAAGGGCCGTGCGGTGGGGGATTCTGGCGACCGGTGGGATCGCCGCCTCGTTCACCACGGATCTGCTGGAGATGGCGGACGCGCAGGTCATCGCGGTCGGTTCGCGCCGGCCGGAGTCGGCCAAGCGGTTCGCGGAGCGGTTCGGGATATCCCGCGCCTACGGCGGCTGGGCGGAGCTGGCCGCCGATGACGACATCGATGTGATCTATGTCGCCACCCCGCACTCGGCCCATCGGGAGGCGGCCGGACTGTGTCTGGAGGCGGGGCGGGCGGTGCTGTGCGAGAAGCCGTTCACGCTCAATGTCCGGCAGGCCGAGGAGCTGGTGGACCTCGCCCGGGCCCGGGGCCGCTTCCTGATGGAGGCGATGTGGACGTACTGCGATCCGGTCGTCCGCCGGATGACCGAGCTGGTCCACGACGGCGCGATCGGCGAGGTCCGGGCGGTCCACGCGGACTTCGGGCTGCCCGGCCCGATCGACCCGGACCACCGGCTGCGCGATCCGGCGCTGGGCGGCGGCGCCCTGCTGGATCTCGGCGTCTATCCGGTGTCCTTCGCACAGTTGCTGCTCGGCGAGCCGGACGAGGTACGGGCGGTGGGGCAGCTCTCCCCCGAGGGCGTGGATGTGAACACGGGCCTGGCGCTGGGCTGGGACAGCGGGGCGGTGGCGCTGCTCTCCTGCTCCATCACCGCGGATACGCCGATGACGGCGGCGGTGACGGGCACGGCGGGGCGGATCGAGTTCCCGCGCGGCTTCTTCCACCCCGAGCGCTTTGTACTGCACCGGCCGGGCCGGGATCCGGAGGAGATCACGGCGGTGGACGGGCTGCGCTCCTACCAGCGGGAGGCGGCGGAGGTGATGCGCTGCCTGCGCGCGGGCGAGACGGAGTCCCCGCTGGTGCCGCTGGACGGCACACTGGCGGTGATGCGGACCCTGGACGCGGCGCGGGAGCGGCTCGGAGTGCGGTATCCGGGCGAGGACGAGGGCGTGGGGTGACGAGGTGTGAGGACGCGGTACGAGGTGTGAACCGGGCGGGCCCGGCGCTTGGGGTGCGCGCCGGGCCCGCCCGTTCGTCAGACCTGCTTCAGGCCGGGGTTCCCGGCCTCGCTGACGAATGACGCCGCCGTGGTGAGCGGCGCGCCCGGGGTGGTGACCGCGGAGACGGTCTTGTAGTCGGCCCGTGCCCGCTCCTCGTCCAGCGAGACCGTCACATAGCCGCGCCGGCCGTTGTAGAACTTCATATGCGGGTTGGCGGCCATGTAGGTGGCCCAGTTGTCGGGCTTGTCGGCGCCGTCCTTGCCGCTGCTGACGGATGTGCCGACGAACTCCACGCCCAGGGTCCGGGAGCCCGGGTCGTCGAAGTCCTTCTTGATGTCGAAGGCGTAGTGCACATGGACATCGCCGGTGAGCACCACGAAGTTCTCCAGGCCCGCCTGCTCGACACCGGTCAGGATCCGCTCCCGGGAGGCGGGGTAGCCGTCCCAGGAGTCCATGGAGAGCTGGGAGCGCGCGGCCGTGGTGTTCTTCCGCTGGGAGAAGGTGACCTGCTGCGGCAGCACGTTCCAGGTGGCGGTGGAGCTCTGGAAGCCGCTCAACAGCCAGCGCTCCTGGGCGGAGCCGGTGAGGGTGCGCGCGGGGTCCTCGGACTCCGGGCCCGGGTACTGCCAGCCGTCGCCGTACGCCTGGTTGGAGCGGTACTGCCGGGTGTCGAGGATGTCGAACTGGGCCAGCTTGCCGTAGTGGAAGCGGCGGTAGAGCCGCATGTCGGCGCCGTCCGGCTGCTGGGGCATCCGCAGCGGCATGTTCTCCCAGTAGGCCCGGTAGGCGGCGGCCCGGCGGATCAGGAACTCGTCCGAGGGGCCGCCGTTCTCGTCGATGTCGCCCGCGTAGTTGTTCTCGGTCTCGTGGTCGTCCCAGGTGACGTACCAGGGGAAGGCGGCGTGGGCGGCCTGGAGGTCCTCGTCGGACTTGTAGAGCGCGTAGCGCAGCCGGTAGTCCTCGAGGGTCATCGTCTCGGCGTTGAACACCGCGGGGAGGGTGCGGTCGGTGTATTTGCGGGCGCCGCCCACGGAGTTGACCGCGTACTCGTACTGGTAGTCGCCCACGTGGAAGACGGCATCCAGGTCCTCGTCCGCCAGGTGGCGGTAGGCGGTGAAGTAGCCGTCGTGGTACGCCTGGCAGGACACCAGGCCGAACCGCACGTCCCGGACCTTGGCGCCCAGGGCGGGGGTGGTGCGGGTGCGGCCCACCGGGCTGGTCCAGTTCCCGGCCCGGAAGCGGTACCAGTAGACGCGGTCCGGCTCGAGCCCGCCCGCGTCCACGTGCACCGTGTAGTTGAACTCGGCGTGCGCGGAGGTGGTCCCCCGGCGGGCGACGCGCCGGAACTTCTCGTCGCGGGCGATCTCCCAGTCGACCTTGACGGTGCCCTCCTCGGGCAGACCGTTGGCGGGCTCGTACGGGCGGGGCGCCAGCCTGGTCCACAGCACGACCGCGCCGGGCAGCGGGTCGCCGGAGGCCACGCCGAGCGTGAAGGGGTTGTCGGCGAGCGCGCGCGGAGACACCTGCGCGGCGTGGGCGCTGGGCAGGTTGGTGGTGAACGCGAGTGCGGCGGCGGCCCCGGTGACGGTGAGGAAGCGGCGGCGTCCCAGTCGTGCGGCAGCGTCCCGTATGGCCTGCTGGTGCGAGTCGTGTGCCATGTGCTCTCCCCTGGCTCGTGGCGTCAGGGGAATTGCAGTGTCGGGGGACGGCCGGCCGCTTGCGTGCACACGACATCGATATGACCGCTGGGTGAGGTCCATTGCCGGAAGGGACCATTGCGGCGAATCGACTCCTCCACGCGGCGAACTGACGTGGCGTACGCTGCGGCGCCATGAGCGACGGTCGTGTGTCGGTGGTGTCGAGAGTGGCGGTGGTGACGGGCGCGGGCTCCGGGGTCGGCCGGGCGGTGGCGCTCGAACTCCTGGAGTCGGGTTGGTCGGTGGTACTGGCGGGGCGCCGCGAGGAGGCGCTGGCCGAGACGGCGCGGCTGGCCGGTGGCGGTCCACCGGCCCCCGTGGTGCCGACGGATGTGGCCAGGCCGGAGCGGGTGGAGGCGCTCTTCGCGGCGGTGCGGGAGCGGTTCGGACGGCTCGATCTGCTGTTCAACAACGCGGGGAGCTTCGGCCCGCGCGGTGTGGCCCTGGAGGACCTGGCCCACGAGGACTGGCGGTCGGTCGTGGACACCAATCTGACGGGCGCGTTCCTGTGCGCCCAGGCGGCGTTCCGGCTGATGCGGGATCAGGAGCCGCACGGCGGACGTATCATCAACAACGGTTCCATCTCGGCACACGTGCCCAGGCCGGACAGCGTGGCGTACACCGCCACCAAACACGCCATCACGGGGCTCACCAAGTCGCTGTCGCTGGACGGGCGCCGGCACCGCATCGCCTGCGGGCAGATCGACATCGGCAATGCGGCGACCGAGATGACCGAGCGGATGTCCGCCGGTGTACCGCAGGCGAACGGGGAGGTGGCGGTCGAGCCCGTGATGGACGTCGCGGACGTGGCGCGCACGGTGCGGCATATGGCGTCGCTGCCGCTTGAGGCCAACGTGCAGTTCGCGACGGTCATGGCGACGGCGATGCCGTACATCGGCCGCGGCTGACGGATGAGAGGTCGTCACCCGTCTTAGATAACCCTCCAATTGTGGAGATAATGTGAGGATCCGGGCAATTCACTCCATCGGCACAGCGGCTCCGACCCCACGGCCGACGCACCCGCTCACCCACCCCCGGACCGGCACCCTCTCCCACCCCCGGACTGTTCGAGGCCCGCTCCATATGGCAGGGTCGTTTCCCACCGCGCCACACCTTTCACCACCGCCCCACGACCGCCATCCGAACGAAGAGAGACCGCCGTGCGTTCTCTGCCGCTCACCTTGGTCGCCCGTCTGCTGCCCGTCGCCGTCCTCGCCGCCGCGGGGGTGGCCATGACGACGTCGGACGACTCGGACGCGGGCGCCACCCCGGCGGGCCCCTCCCCGCAGACCTCGGCCCCGGCCACCGGCGCCGCCGCGCCGCGCTACGCCAAGCCGCCCGCGGAGGCGTGCACCACCCTCCCGGAGTCGACGATCAAGGACCTGGTGCCGGGCGCCAAAGCGGCCGGGAACGAGCTGAAGTCCAGCGACCTGGGCCGCCGCACGGGCTGCTCCTGGCACGCCCTGGACGACTTCGAGTACCGCTGGCTGGACATCGCCTACGACGTCAAGAGCACCGCCGGGAAGAAGAGCGGGAGCGAGGGCGGCAGCGCGGTGCCCGGCCTCGGCGACGACGCGTCGGTGACCGAGAAGACCACTGAGGACGACAACCAGGGCATACGCGAGGCGGTGGTGACGGTCCACCAGGACAATGCCACGGTCACCGTGACCTACAACGGCGGCGACTTCGAGAGCCATAAGGCCGCCGACGGCGATGCGATCCGTAAGGGCGCCATCAGCGCAGCCAAGGAGGCGGTCGCCGCGCTCGACGGCTGATCGCTCCGCTCAGTCTTTGTATTCTGCTCAGTCTTTGTATTCTGCTCGGTCTTTTCGTTCTGCTCGGTCTTTTCGTTCTGCTCGGTCTTTGAGGTCGGCCGCTCGGTCCTTGATGAACATCAGCCGTACGGAAGTGTCCTTCCGGGTGAACGGATACGATCGCGGGCATCGCACCCGAGCTTTGGAGTCCCACCGTGTCCGCCGTCTCCGAACCACGCCTGGGTATCGCCGTCCTGACCATGGGCAACCGGCCCAGAGAGGTGGCCGCCCTGCTGGAGTCGGTCGCGAAGCAGGACGTGGCCCCGGCCCGCATCGTGGTCGTCGGCAACGGCTCCCCGCTCCCGGAGTTCCCCGCCGAGGTGACCGCGGTCGAGCTGGAGGAGAACCTCGGCGTCTCGGGCGGCCGTAACGTCGCCTGGCGGCGGCTGCGCGACTTCGGCGACGTGGACGTCGTCATCGACCTCGACGACGACGGGCTGCTGGTGGACGCCGACGTCTTCCGCAGGGTGCGGGATCTGTACGCCGAGGACCCGCGCCTGGGCATCGTGAGCTTCCGCATCGCCGACGAGACGGGTGAGACCCAGCGCCGCCACGTACCCCGGCTGCGCGCCTCCGATCCGATGCGCGGCGGCGAGGTGACCACCTTCCTCGGCGGCGGCCACGCCCTGTCGGTGGCGATGCTGGAGCAGATCGGCGGCTGGCCGGACGCATTCTTCTTCACCCATGAGGAGACCGACCTCGCCTGGCGGGCGCTCGACGCGCACTGGAAGGTCGTCTACGCCCCCGAGCTGCTGCTCCAGCACCCCCGGACCTCCCCCGCCCGGCACGCCGTCTACCACCGGATGACCGCCCGCAACCGGGTCTGGCTTGCCCGCCGCCACCTGCCGCTGCCGCTGGTCCCGCTCTACCTCGGCACCTGGACGCTGCTCACGCTCGCCCGCACCCGCTCCCTGACGGGGCTGCGGGCCTGGGCGGGCGGCTTCCTGGAGGGCCTGCGCACCTCCTGCGGTCGCCGCCGCCCGATGCGCTGGCGCACGGTGTGGCACATGACCAAACTGGGCCGCCCGCCCGTGATCTGACGGGGTGGCGGACTGAAGGACTGACGGCCCGGCGGCGTGGCCGGCGGCCCTATGGGGCCAGCCCGAGGGCGGGGAAGACCGACGCTTCGAGGAAGCGCGTCAGATAGTCGCGGTCGGCGAACCGGCCCTCCAGCAGGTGGCGGACCCGCATCGCGCCGATCAGCTGGGTGGGGACGAACTCGACGGCCGGGTTGTCCGCGGCCACCTCGCCGCGCTCCACGCCCCGGCGGACCATCGCCTGGATCGTCTTCACCTCATGCTCGATCAGCGCGGCGCGCAGCGCCTGGAGCAGATCGGGGTCCTGCAGCGCGGCGTGCCCAACGGCGTACACCAGCGCCGTGTCACCGCCACACACCTCCCCCGCCTCCCCCACCGCCGCCGCGACGGCGCGCAGATCGCCCGCGAGGGAGCCGGTGTCGATGCCCTCCAGCGCGAAGGGGCGCTTGCACGAGCGCAGCGCGGCGACGACGAGCTGGGGCTTGGTGCACCACTGCCGGTAGAGGGTGGAGCGGCTGGCGCGGGTGCGGGCGGCGACCGCCTCGATGGTGAGGGCCTCATAGCCGCCCTCCTGGAGCAGATCGAGGACCGCCTGGTAGAACTCCTGCTCCCGCTCGGGGCTGATCTTTGAACGGCGCTGCGGCGCGGCCGTCTCCGGGCCTTGCGTCGCCATCGGCTCTCCTCCTCGGTCACCGGACTCCGGCCCCCCGACCACGCAGTGTACCGACACATCCGCGTACCGATACACCCATGTACCGATACAGTTCCGAACCGGTACACTCTCGTATCGATACGTTTGTGTGCCGATGGCGCCAGGCAGATGGGCGCCCAGAGGAAGGCACGGTGGATGAACCCGACCGTCATAGCCGTCGCGCTCGCGCTCGCCTCGGCCGTCGCCTACGCGACCGCCGCGGTGGCCCAGGAGCGGCTGGCCGCCGACGGGCGGCCCGGCCGTACGCCGCGCCTGCTGCTGCGCGGCGCCTGGTGGGGTGCGGTCGGCCTCAACTCCACCGGTGCCCTGCTGCATGTGGCCGCGCTGCGGTACGGACCGCTCACCCTGGTCCAGCCGCTCGGCGCGCTGACCCTGGTCGCGGCCGTCCCGCTGGGCGCGCGGCTCGCGGGGCGGCGAGTGGCCCGGAACGAGTGGCGGGGTGTGGCCCTCGCACTGCTCGGCCTCGGCGCCCTCCTGCCGGTCACCGCAGGGGAGACCCCGCGCGACACGCTCAGCCTGCCGCAGGCGGTCGCGCTCGCGGGCGTCGTCCTGGCGTTCATCGGGCTGTGCGTCCGGCCGGGGCGCAGAGGGCGCGGGACGCCGGGCCGGGGTCTGCGGTACGCCACCGCGTCCGGGGTCGCCTCCGGCGTCGCCTCGGCGCTCACCCAGACCCTCACGGTCGCGCTCGCCGACTCCCGCGCCCCCGGGGCGGCCCTGGTGTCCTGGCGGGCCGTGATCGTGGCCGTCCTGGTCGCGGTCTTCGCGGTGAGCGGCCTGCTACTGGCCCAGAGCGCCTACGGCAGCGGCCTCGGCGCACCGCTTGCCACCCTGACCCTCGCCAACCCGGTGGCGGCCGCCGCCATCGGGATCGTCCTGCTGGACGAGCGCTTCCGGGGCGGCCCGGCGGGCTGGGCCCTGGCCGCCGCCGGCGCGGCGGCGGCCGCCCGCGGCGTGGTCCTGCTCTCCCGGGCTCCCCAGGCGAGCGCGGACGTGCGCGGGGACGCCGTAGCCGTACGGGAAGCCGCCGCGACCGTACGGCGGGCCACCGCACGCGAGGCAGCCGTACCGGAGAGCCGCGCACCCGATGGGGCCGTGCGCGAGCCCGCCACCGTCCCCCGGGAACCCGTGCGGGAACCCGTACGGGAGTCGGCGCGGGAGCCGGTGCCCACGCCTCCGTGATCGTCCGGGCGCCGGGCGGCCCGCCGCCGTAAGGTGGACCGCATGGTGGACGCGAGCGTGTCGACCTCGGCCGAGACTGCCGAGCAGTCGCTGGACGAGCTGCTCCGGGCGTCCCACGAGGCTTCACCCGCGGAGCTCCCGGGAGCCCTGGACCGCTACACCGCGGCCATGCACATGGGCCATGCGGTCGTCTACCTGATCGACCTCCAGCAGCGGCTGCTGATACCGCTCGACGAGGACGTACGGCGTCTGGACCTCGACGACTCCCTGGCCGGATTCGCCTACCGGACCGGCACCGTACGGGTCAAGGAGGACGACGACGGCGGGCTGGACGTGTGGCTGCCGCTGATGAACGGCGCGGAGCGGCTGGGGGTGCTGAAGCTGAGGATGGACTCCCTGGACGGACTCACGCTCTGGCGCTGCCGGACGCTGGCCTCGCTCCTCTCCCTGGTCATCACGTCCAAGCGCACGTCCATCGACACCTTCGCGCGGCGCACCCGGACCCGGACCATGGAGCTGCCCACGGAGATGGTGCGGGCCTTCCTCCCGCCACGTTCGATCGGCACCGGCCGGGTGATCTCGACGGCCGTTCTGGAGCCCGCGTACGAGCTGGGCGGCGATGCCTTCGACCATTCGTTCACCGAGGACGTCCTGCACGCCACGATCCTCGACGCCATGGGCCACGATCTGGCGTCCGGGCTGACCACCTCCGTGGCGATGGCGGGCAGCCGCAACGCCCGGCGCACCGGCGCGGACCTGGCGGAGCTGGTCACCACCGTGGACGAGGCCCTGGCCAAATGGCTTCCGGACCAGTTCTGCACGGGCGTCTTCCTCCGGCTGCACATGCCGAGCGGGGCGCTGCGCTGGTCCAACTGCGGCCATCCCACCCCGCTGGTCATCCGCCGCCAGCGGCTGCTGGACAAGGAGCTGGAGCGGACCTCGGAACCGCCGCTGGGGCTGCCCACGCGGCTGTCGGAGGCCCCCCGTCGGATCCATGAGACGGCCCTGGAGCCCGGCGACCGGATCCTGCTGTACACCGACGGGGTCGTGGAGTCGCGCGACGAGGGAGGCGAGCAGTTCGGCCTGGAGCGCTTCGCCGACCACATCATCCGCTCGACGGCCGCCGGGGAGAACGCCCCCGAAGTGCTCCGGCTGCTCATCCACGCCATCCTCGACCACGGGCACGGCCGACTCAGCGACGACGCCACGATTTTGATGATCGAGTGGCGACCGCCGGATCCCTGAGCCGTCGAGGCGATATCCGATGACGCCCCCCGACCCCGCCACCCGCCGCGTCCGGCCGAACCCCCTGCCCGGCGCCCCCGACCTGGCCACGGCCACGGTCGACGACCACGGCGTGGTGACCGGGTGGAGCGAGGGCGCGTGGCGGCTGCTGGGTTATGGCGCCGAGGACGTCGTGGGACGGGCGGCGGGCGAGCTGCACGCCGAGAAGACCCTCGGGGACGCCGCGGGCGGCGCCGGACCGTGCCGGGCGGACGAGCCCCGCTGGAGCGGACGGGTCGCGCTGTGCCACCGGGACGGCCATCGGGTGGAGGTCGAGCTGCTGGCCCAGCGGGGCCCGGTGGGCGATGGATCCGCGGGCTGGCTGCTGGTCTGCGCCGCGCCCCGGGAGCCGCTCCCCCGGGAGCCGCTCCCCCGGGAATCGCTCTCCCAGGAGCCGGGCGCACCGGCGGACCGCGCGTTCGCCCAGTGCCCGTGCGTCCTGGCGCTCTTCGACACCGAGCTGCGGCTGGCGCGGGCCAACGCCGATATGCAGGCCGCCACCGCCCGCAGCGAGGACCAGATGCGCGGGCTGCGGCTGACGGAGCTGGTCGGCCGCGGGGAGAGCGAGCGGGTCGAGCGGGCCATGCGGCAGGTGCTGGAGAGCGGCGAACGGCTCGAACTGGAGACGCGCCTGCGGAGGCCGGGCGAGAGCCATGAGCACGCCTGGTCGGTCTCCCTGGCCCCGCTGGCGGGCCGGACCGGCGGGCTGTGCGGCGTATGCTTCGCGGCCCGCGACACCACCGCCGAGCAGGAGGCCCGGCAGCGGCTGCTGCTGCTCAGTGAGGCGGGGGCGCGGCTGGGCAGCACTCTGGACCTGGACCGGATCGCCCGGGAGCTGGCCGAGGTGGCGGTCCCCCGGTTCGCCGACTTCGCCAGTGTCGATCTGCTCACCTTCCTCCACCAGGGCGACGAGCCCCCGGCGGGGCCGCTGCGCGAGCCCATCACCCTGCGGCGCGCGGCCCACCGGTCCATCCTCGAGGGCACCCCGGAGGCGGTGGTCGACGTCGGGGGCCTGGCCACGCATCCCCAGCACTCCCCCACGGCGGCGTGCCTGATCGAGGGCCGGGCCGCGCGGCACCAGGTGACCGAGCACCTGCTGGCGCACTGGGAGTCCAGGGACCCCGGCCGGGCCACCCGTATCCGCGAACACGGAGCGCATTCGGTGATCGTGGCGCCGATGCGCGCCCGCGGGGTCACCCTCGGTGCGGCCTTCTTCGCCCGCCACCGCACATCGGCGCCTTTCAGCGAGGACGACACGATGCTGGCCGAGGAGCTCACCGCCCGGGCGGCCGTCTGTGTCGACAACGCCCGCCGCTATCTGCGGGAACGCAGGACGGCCGAAACCCTGCAGCGCAGCCTGCTGCCGCAGGAGTTGCCCGAGTTGACGGCGCTGGAGATCGCCTCGCGCTATCTGCCCGCGGGGGCCTCGGCCGGGGTGGGCGGCGACTGGTTCGACGCGATTCCGCTGTCCGGCGCCCGCGCCGCCGTGGTGGTCGGCGATGTCGTGGGGCGCGGCATCCAGGCGGCCGCCACCATGGGGCGGCTGCGCTCGGCCGTGCGCACCCTGGCCGATATCGATCTGCCGCCCGGGGAACTGCTGACCCATCTCGACGACCTGGTCACCCGGCTGTCCTCGGACCAGCAGCCCGAGAGCTTCGGGCCGTTCGGCGCCACCTGTGTGTACGCGGTCTACGACCCGGTCTCCCGCCACTGCGCCATCGCCGCGGCGGGCCATCCCGCACCGCTGGTGGCCGGCCCGGAGGGCACCGCCGATCTTCTCGACCTGCCCACCGGTCCGCCGCTGGGGCTGGGCGGGCTGCCCTTCGAGGTCATGGACACGGAGCTGCCCGAGGGCAGTCTGCTCGCCCTGTACACCAACGGCCTGATCGACGGCCGCGACCGCGAGATCGGCGAGGGGCTGGAGACGCTGCGCGAGGTCCTCAGCCGGCCCGCCCCGTCCCTGGAGGCGCTCTGCGACAACGTCCTGCGGGCCCTGCTCCCGGCCCGTCCCGACGACGACATCGCCCTGCTCCTCGCCCGCACCCGGCCACTCGCCTCCGACCGGGTCACCACCTGGGACATCCCCGCGGACGCGGCCGCCGTCGCCGAGGCCCGCCGGAACACCACCGGGCAACTGCTCGCCTGGGGTCTTGAGGAGGCGCTCTTCACCACCGAGCTGATCGTCAGCGAACTGGTCACCAACGCGATCCGCTACGGCCGCCCACCCATCCGGCTGCGGCTGATCCGCGACCGCTGCCTCATCTGCGAGGTCTCCGACGCCAGCAGCACGGCGCCCCATCTGCGGCGGGCCCGGGTCTTCGACGAGGGCGGCCGTGGCCTGATGCTGGTCGCGCAGATGGCGACGCGCTGGGGCACCCGGCAGGGCGCGGAGGGCAAGACGATCTGGGTCGAGCAGGACCTCGCCCCGGACTGACCACGGATGCCCTGTCCCGTGGGTGCACTCGGGGCGCCGATATTCGGCCTCTGGGCGCTGGACCAGCCGCGGTCCGATTTGTCACTCTTTATCTAGAGGGCCTGCTAACCGATCCCGCTCCCGCGGCCGACCGGGCCATGAGTGCAGCCCGCGGCCGCCCTCGGAAGGAGTTGCCATGGCCAAGGCAGTCGGAATCGATCTGGGTACCACCAACTCGGTGATCGCCGTGTGGGAGGGTGGTGAGTCCTCGGTCGTTCCGAATTCCGAGGGAAGCCGCACCACGCCGTCGGTGGTGGCCTTCACCGACACCGGTGAACGGCTGGTGGGGCAGCTGGCCCGGCGCCAGGCGATTCTCAATCCCAAGGGCACCATCTACTCGGCCAAGCGGTTCATCGGCCGGCACTACGACGAGGTGTCCGGTGAGGCCAGGGCGGTGGCTTACGACGTCGTCCCGGACGAGCAGGGCCTGGCCCGCTTCTCGGTGCGCGGGAAGCTGTACTCGCCGGAGGAGATCAGTGCCCAGGTGCTGCGCAAGCTGGCCGACGATGCGGGGAAGCAGCTGGGCGA
>NZ_JBIADZ010000005.1:0-100667 GCF_042868035.1 Streptomyces sp. NPDC007875
CGGCTCAGCGCCAGCGAGCAGCCCACATCCACCGGATCGAGCTCCGGCCGCGCCGCCACGTACGACCGCAGCCGCCGTGCCTGAGCCCGCAACGCGGCCTCGCCACGGGCCGAGAGCACCCAGGGCACCACGTCGAGGTCCATCGGCCGTTCCGCGGCCGGGTCTTCGGCGGGTGCCTGCTCCAGCACCATGTGCACATTGGTGCCGCCCATGCCGAACGAGCTGACACCCGCGAGCCGTGGGGTGTCCGCCTCCGGGGCCCAGGAAGCGAGGGC
Source organism: Streptomyces sp. NPDC007875 (assembly GCF_042868035.1). Classification (NCBI taxonomy): domain Bacteria; kingdom Bacillati; phylum Actinomycetota; class Actinomycetes; order Kitasatosporales; family Streptomycetaceae; genus Streptomyces; species Streptomyces sp. NPDC007875. The sequence continues at coordinate 276 of NZ_JBIADZ010000005.1, forward strand.
GGTCTGGACCGTGAGGCCCAGGGTGTCCAGGGGGATGGCGGGGTTCGGTGTCTCGTAGTTGAGGCTCGGGAACAGTTCGCGGTGGGTGAGCGAGAGCAGCGTCTTGATGAGGCCGGTGATTCCGGCGGCGCCCTCGAGGTGGCCGACGTTCGTCTTGGCGGAGCCGACGCGCAGGGGCGCGCCGTTGGCCCTGCCGGCGCCCAGGACCGCGCCGAGTGCCTCGGCCTCGACCGGGTCGCCGACCTTGGTGCCGGTGCCGTGCAGTTCGACGTACTGGACCCGGGAGGGGTCGACCCCGGCGCGCTCGTAGGCGGCGCGCAGCATGGCCTCCTGTCCGTGGGCCGCGGGGGCGGTGAGGCTGCTGCCGCCGCCGTCGTTGTTGGCCTCGGAGCCGCGGATCACACCCAGCACGGGGTCACCGTCGCGTCGGGCGTCCGCGAGCCGCTTGAGCACGACGAGGCCGCCGCCCTCACCGCGCACATAGCCGTTGGCGCGGGCGTCGAAGGTGAAGGATCGGCCGTCCGGGGAGAGCGCGCCGAACCGGGAGGCGGCGATGAAGCTGTCGGGGGCGAGGTTGAGCTGGACGCCGCCCGCGACGGCGGTCTCGGTCTCGCCGCGCCGCAGGCTCTCGCAGGCCAGGTGGACGGCGGCCAGGGACGAGGACTGCCCGGTGTCCACGGCCACGCTGGGGCCGCGCAGTCCCAGGGCGTAGGAGACCCGGTTGGCGATGATGCCGCGGTTCAGGCCGGTGAGGGTGTGCTGGGTGATGGCGGCCTGTTCACGGCGGTGGACCAGTGTCGCGTAGTCGTCGGCGATCGCGCCGATGAAGACGCCGGTGCGGCTGCCTTCGAGGTGTGCGGGGACGAGTCCGGCGTTTTCCAGGGCCTCCCAGCACAGTTCCAGCGCGAGCCGCTGCTGGGGGTCCATCGCCAGGGCCTCGCGGGGTGAAATCCCGAAGAACTCCGGATCGAACTCGGCTGCCGTTTCGACGAACCCGCCGAATCGAATGCCGACGTCCCGGAGATCATCGGCATACCGGTCCGCCGGAATCTCCGTGATGGCGCTCTCTCCATTGCGCAGCAACTGCCAGAACTCATCCGGTGTCGATGCGCCCGGTACGCGACATGCCATACCGATGACCGCGATGTGCCCGTGCCGCACCAGGGAGTTCTCCGACATCACGACCTCAGACTCTTCTCTCAGTTGAGATACGACGCGACTGGACTGACCATGATCCGGAAGTCGACGGTATGGGCTCGGGAGTCGCCTCAACCACCCCTAACCATCGGCACCCCTAACCGTGGGCATAGGGGTGGTCACCTCTTCTTGAGAGGTTCCCACCAACCGCGGTGTGTCATGTACCACTTGGCGGTTTCCGCGAGGCCGTTCTCGAACGACGTCTCGGGACGGTATCCGAGTTCGGCGGAGATTTTCGCGATGTCCACCGAGTAACGGCGGTCATGGCCCTTGCGGTCGGGCACCCTATCGACCATCGACCGCTCGGCACCGAGGAGTTCGAGCAGTCGTTCCGTGAGGTCCAGATTGGTCAGTTCGGTGCCGCCGCCGATGTTGTAGACCTCTCCCGGGCGGCCGTTCTCGGCGACCAAGGCGATACCGCGGCAGTGGTCGTCCACATGCAGCCAGTCCCGGATGTTTCCGCCGTCGCCGTAGAGCGGCACCGGTTTGCCGTCCATGAGGTTGGTGACAAAGAGCGGAATGAGCTTCTCGGGGTGCTGGTACGGGCCGTAGTTGTTGGAGCAGCGAGTCACGCAGACGGGCAGTCCATGGGTGCGGTGGAAGGCCCTGGCCAGCAGATCGGAGGATGCCTTGGACGCGGAATACGGGGAGTTGGGCTCCAGCGGTTCCTCCTCGTTCCAGGAGCCGCTTTCAATGGAGCCATAGACCTCGTCCGTGGAGACGTGGACAAATTTTCCGACCTCCGCGTTCGCGGCCGCGTTGAGGAGTGTGTGCGTGCCCAGGACATTGGTGCGCACGAATTCCTCGGCGCCGGATATCGAGCGGTCGACATGCGATTCCGCGGCGAAGTGGACCACCAGATCGGTGCCGCGCAGCAGCTCGCCGACGAGCTCGCCGTCGCAGATGTCACCGTGGACGAAGCGCAGCCGGGGGCTGTCGGCGACCTCGGCCAGGTTGGCCTCGTTGCCCGCGTAGGTGAGCTTGTCGAGCACCACGACTTGGGCGTCCGCCCAGGCGGCGTACGCCCCTGTCAACGTCTGCCGGACGAAGTGGGAGCCGATGAAGCCCGCGCCACCGGTCACAACTATGCGCACTGGAGACAACCCTTCAGCGATGATTGGCCGCGATGTCCATCAGATATTTTCCGTAGTCCGTCTTGCCGAGTTCCGCACCGAGCTCATAGCAGGTGGCCGCGTCGATGAAACCCATGCGGAAGGCTATCTCCTCGAGACAGGCGATCCGCACCCCCTGGCGCTGTTCCAGAAGCTGCACATACTGGCCCGCCTGCAGCAGCGAGTCATGGGTTCCGGTGTCCAGCCAGGCGAATCCGCGGCCGAGCCCGACCAGCCTGGCCTTTCCCCGCTCCAGATAGACGCGATTGACGTCCGTGATCTCCAGTTCGCCGCGCGCGGAGGGCTGTACGTTCTTGGCGATGTCCACGACGTCGTTGTCGTAGAGATACAGGCCGGTGATCGCCAGATTGGATTTGGGGGTGGCCGGCTTCTCCTCGAGGGAGATCAGCCGGCCCTGCTCGTCCATTTCGCCGACACCATAGCGCTCGGGGTCCTTGACTCCGTAGCCGAAAAGCACACAGCCGTCGACATGGCTTGCCTCGTTGTGCAGCATCTTCGAAAACCCGGGCCCGTGGAAGATGTTGTCGCCGAGGACCAGCGCCACCTGGTCGTCGCCGATGAACTCGGCTCCGATGATGAATGCCTCGGCGATGCCATTGGCCTCGGGCTGTTCGGCGTACTCGATCGAAAGGCCCAGCCGGCGGCCGTCGCCGAGGAGTTCGCGAAACAGCCCCACATGGAGCGGGGTGGAAATGATCTGGATTTCCCTGACGCCGCCGAGCATGAGCACCGACAGCGGGTAATAGATCATCGGTTTGTTGTAGACGGGAAGGATCTGCTTCGACACCGCGTGTGTCAAAGGATGCAGTCGGGTACCGCTTCCTCCGGCGAGGACTATGCCCTTCATGCGGCCAGAAGCTATCAATGCCGTCGGCCCGCGCTCCAGGTCTGCCGCGGCGATAGGGGGGTAATCAGGGGTGGCCATGGAACAGGGGTGGCATCGTGCCGCCACCCCTTCCGCGGGACCTCGCCCCCGTCAGCGCTCAGGCGATTTCATCCACCTGGGCCCGCAGCGCGGTCGGCAGCTGCTGGCGACTCCTGATATTCAGCTTGCGGTACACCCGCGTCAAATGCTGTTCAACTGTGCTGATGGTGATGAACAGGCTGGCGGCTATTTCCCGGTTCGTATAACCGTCCACCGCCAGGGCGGCGACCCGGGCCTCGGATTCGCTGAGCTTCGTCCCCAGGGACGGCGGCACCGCCGGTTTCGGGCCGAGCGGTCCGGACACCGGCCGCACCACCGGCCGTGGATCGCGGGCCTCCAGACCGGAGTCGAGGCGGATCCGGTCACACAGCTCCTCGGCGCCGCACTCCTTGGCCATCCGCCAGGCCCGGCCGGTGATGGCGTCGGCCCGTCCGAGCTCCCCGGAGCCGCGCAGCGTACGGCCCAGATCGTCCAGCGCCCGGGCCAGCTCCAGCCGGTCGCCGGAGCACTGCAGCTCCTCCGCGGCCTGACCGAGCAGCCGGGACCGGTTCTCGATGTCTCCCGCGGCGGCCAGTAACCGCAGGGAGACGCCGCGGACCCGGGAGTCCCCGGCGCCGTTCCTGGCCAGCTGCTCGGAGACCAGGTTCGCGGCCTTCTCCCGGTCGCCGAGCTCCAGCCACGCCTCGGCGGCGTCGGAGCGCCAGGGCAGCAGCGCCGGCTGGTCGAGCTCCCACAGCTGGGCGAGCCGGCCGGCCATCAGGAATTCGCCGAGCGCCGCGTTGATGCGGTTGGTGGCCAGGTAGTAGCGGCCGCGGGCGCGGGTGTAGCCGAGTCCGTAGATGCTCTTGAACAGCGCCTCGGGGACCGGGCGGCTCAGCTGCCGCGCCGCCGCGTCGTACTTGCCCATCGCCGTATACGCGAGGATCTGGCTGGCCAGGGGGCCGCCGATGAAGACACTTCCGTCGCTGCCGGGCACGATGGCCAAGGCGGTGGTGGCATAGGCCGCCGACTCCACGAGGTTGCCCTGCCGCAGGGCGATCTCGGCCCGGATCGAGGCGAAGATGGCCCGCCAGCCCGGTGCCCGGCGTCGCTCGGCCTCCTCCATCAGCGAATCGCACCACGGCGCCGCCTTGTCCGGGCGGCCCGCGTACACCAGCGCGTTCACCGAGTTGACGATGGGTTCGAAGGTGGCGTCGGTGAGCGGGGAGACCTCGAGCACCTTCTCCGCCGCGGCGACCGGCGACTCCTCGCTCCCCCCGCGGCCGAAGAAGCCGCTGAACGCCGCGGTGATCGTCGACAGCGAGGAGGGTCTGCGGGATCTGAGCGGCGTACGGGAGGCGCCGCCGTCCTCGCCCTGGCGTGCCGCGGCCCCGGCGCCCCGGTCCTGCGCACCGGACTCCTGGGCCCAGCGGGCGGTCATCCGGAACTGGGCCATCGAAGTGGGTTCCGCGTTGCTCATGACGGCGTGGAGCCGGCCGATGGCGCCGCGCGCCTCCTCGATCCGGCCGTGGGCGAGCAACAGCTCGATCAGCCGCCCGATATGGGAGGCGGGGAGCCGGTCGGCGCACAGCGCGGCCAGTGGCTCCTCCAGCATCCGCTCGGACGCCGAGGGGTTGAGCCGCCACATGATCCCGGCGGTGCCGATCCTGATGCCGGCCCGCAGCTCCTCGTCCTGGCAGTCCGCGTACGCCAACTCCAGGCAGGCAACCGCCAGTTTGGCGTCGTCCTCGGCGAGCGCCTGCTGCGCGGCGTCGCGCAGCAGCGGCACCGCCCAGGGCTCGTCGGCGCCCTGGGCGGCGAGCAGATGACGGGCCACGGCAAGGGTGGCCCCGCCGCCCTGGTGCAGCAGGACGGCGGCGCGGCGGTTCATGTCCAGCCGGACCTCGGGGTCCATGTCCTCCAGCACCGCGGCCTCGACATACGGGTGGCGGAAGGCGAGACCGTCGACGAGGCCCGCCGCGTCCAGCGCGGCGACTCCGCGCCGGGTTCCGGCGGAGCCGATGCGCAGCAGCCGGCCGAGGAGTTCGGGGGAGGCGGAGGCGCCGAGCACCGCGATGCCCTCGGCGAGCCGGGAGACGGTGTGCCCGCTGCGGTAGACACAGGTGAGCACGGCCTGGACGAACATGTCGCCCACCACGGGTTCCACGGCGCGACCGTGCCGTGGGGGCGCCCCGGCGGTGCGGTAATCGTCTATCACCGCGCGTAGCAACAACGGATTACCGCCGCTCACCTCGTACCAGGTGTAGGCCACATCGGCCGAATCCGGGAGTCCCAGACGGGTGGTCAGCAGATGCGCGGTCTCCTCCCAGGACAGCCTCTCCAGCCGCAGCCGCTGGAAATTGGGCTGGCGCAAAAGTTCGGTATTGAAGACGGCGTCTTTCTGATCGCTGTCCGTCGCCTGTGCGAACACCATGAGTAGTTTGGCGGAGCGTGAACGGGTCGCCAGGTACAGCAGGTACTGGAGTGACTCCGCGTCGACGAGTTGGAGTTCGTCGACGCAGATCACCACCGGTTCGCGTGAGGCGAGTTCATACAGCGCGGCACGGAACTCCCGGGCTGCCTGAATATGCGGCGGGGTCACGCCGGCGGGGTCGCCACCAGGGGTTTCACGGAGCTGTGAGGCGTCGAGGGCGCCCTGGTCGAGCGCCTTGCGCAGATGGTCGGCGGTCGCCTTGGGCAGCCGGGGCGAGTCCAGAAGCTGGCGCAGTGTGCCGAGCGGAGCCCGGTCGGCAGACGTTCCGTATGCCTTGAGGACGAGGGCTCCGGCCTTCGCCGCATGGGCCGTGACGGCTTCGAGCGTATGGGTCTTGCCGCATCCGACCGCGCCCTCGACGAGCACGATACCCGCTTCCCCTGACAGGCATCGGGAAAACGCCCGACGAAGTCTGTCGAATTGTGCGTCGAATTGTCTGGCTCTAGCCGATGAAAATACCATTGCTCGCACCCCCGAATGCGACGCGAAGCACTGCTCACGGCAGCCCGAACGACTTCCAGCAAGCTATACGCCCACCTGCCACGCCACCATCGCCGCACGTAAAATCATCGTTAACGAATTACCAATTCTGAGCGGACTGCCCGACGATCGACAAAATCGATGCGATCGAGCCGGCCCCTACGTGGGGCAACACCGCGAAGCCGAAGTGCACCAACACCCTGACAACCCTGCGCCACCCCCGTTCACGTGGGCATTTGTTCGGAGGGCCAGCATACACGAGACCCCCTAGCCGGACCCGGGATAACCCATGACATCCTTGACTTCGACACCAAGTGGTCATCGATTGAGGCACCCTGGGATCCCCTTCGAACATTTATTTGCCCGTTTTGATCGCTAATGCGATTCTTATGTCTGTTGCCGCTGGTAACCGCAAGTGATTCGCCGGGAATTCTCATGCCATAAAGCGGACAGAGACGTGGCGTGCCAATCCCTGTCACAATGAATTCCGCGGCCACACATCCAGCCCGCACATCCAGCCCTTGGACTATTCCAATGGCACGTGCATACCCATTGTCATCGCTCCGGGGCATACGGATGCCGGGGTCGGGGACGGCGTGTCCCCGACCCCGGCATCCCCCGTGGCCCGCCGCTAGCGCTCGTGGAGGTGCAGCCCCCTGCCGCCCTTGCGGCCCAGGTGACCCGCCTCGACCAGCCGCTCCAGATGGCGGGCCGGGGCCAGGGCCGGATCCCGGAAGGTGCCGTGCAGGGTGCGCTGGATGGCGAGGGAGACATCGAGGCCGATCACATCCAGCAGGCGCAGCGGACCCATCGGATAGCCCTGCCCGGCCGCCATCACCGTGTCGATGTACTCGGCGGTGGCCCAGCCCTCCTGAACCATCGCCACCGCGCTGTTCAGATAGGGAAAGAGCAGGGCGTTGACAATGAAACCGGCCCGGTCCGGGCAGTCCACCGCACGCTTGCCGAGCGCCGCGGCCACCGCGTGCGCCGTGCCCAGCGCCTCCTTGGAGGTGAGCACGGTGTGCACCACCTCGACCAGCCGCATCACCGGCGCCGGGTTGAAGAAGTGCATCCCGATGACGTCCTCGGGCCGCCGCGTCGCCATCGCGCACTCGATGACGGGCAGGCTCGAGGTGGAGGTGGCCAGCACCGCCCCCGGTGCGCACACCCGGTCCAGATCGGCGAAGACGGCCCGCTTGACCTCGATGTCCTCCGCCACGGCCTCGACCACCAGGTCACAGGTGCCGAGCGCCTGAAGTTCACGTCCCGCGGTCAGCCGGGCCATCGACTCGGTGAGCAGCCCGGGCGCCAGCTTGCCCCGCCGCACCCCCCGCTCCAGCGAGCGCTCCACGGCGGCCGTGGCCTCCTTCGCGCGCAGCTCGGTCCGGGCCACCAGCACCGTCGGATAGCCGGAACGCGCGCACACCTCCGCGATGCCGACGGCCATCGTGCCCGAGCCCACCACCCCGATCCGCCGCACCGCGCGGGCCGGTACGGGCTCGCCGAGGCCGTCCGCCTCCCCGCCCCGGGCGGCGCCGCCCGCCTCGTACTCGTAGAAGCCGCGACCCGCCTTCACCCCCACCAGGCCGGCGGTGACCATATGGGCCAGGGTGGGCGCGGGCGCGTACCGCGGATCGCCGGTGCGCTCGTACAGCGCCTCCAGGGAGTCCCGCGCGGTGTCCAGGCCCATGGCGTCGAGCTGGGCCAGCGGCCCCATCGGCAGTCCGCAGCCCAGGGTCATGGCGGTGTCGATGCTGTCGCGCGAGGCGTAGCGCCGCTCGTACATGGCCACGGCGTTGTTGAGGTACGCCATGGTGAGCGCGCCCCCGATGAAGCCCGGCCGGTCGGCCACCGGCACCGGGATCCGGCCCAGGTCGCGGACCAGTTCCCGGACGTCCGCCAGGACCGCGTCGCCGGTGAGCGGGGTGCCCACCACCTCCACCGCCCGGTCCTCGCGGTCGGGGCCCAGCGGGAAGAGGTGCAGCCCCACCGTGCGGTCGGTCCGGCCGGAGCCGAAGGCGATCTCGGTCACCGGGAGTCCGGTGGTCGTGGTGGCGAACACCGTCTCCGGCGGACAGTCGGCGTGGGCGCGGGCGAGCAGCCGGCGCTTGGTCTCCAGCCGTTCGGGGACCGCCTCGACCACCAGGTCGGCCCGTGCGGCGGCCGCCGGGTCGGTGGTGAACTCGACGGCGGAGTCCGCCGCCGTCACCCGCCCCCGGCCGCGCCGCAGGGCCGCCTCGTCCCGCTCCACGGCGATCACCCGCCGACCGCCGCGGACCAGGGCGTCCACGAGGTGGCAGCCGGTGGTGCCGAGCCCGAACACCGCGACGGTGGGAAAGCGCTGTGCCATGCCGATGAGTCCTTTCACTGGCTGGGACCTTGGGTTGGTCACGAACCGCCGTGTCCGTCCTGCCACCTGATGAGTGCCGCGCCGAGCGACATCCCGCCGCCGAAACCGGCCAGCAGCAGCAACTCCCCGTCGGTGAACACGCCCTGCCGCCGGGCGTCGTCGAGCGCCAGCGGGATGGAGGCGGCGCTGGTGTTGCCGTGCTCGGCCACCGTCAGATGCGTGCGCGCCCGCGGCAGCCCGAGATCCGGGAGCGCCTTGGCCAGCAGCACGCCATTGGCCTGATGGGGAATGAAGTGGTCCACGCTCGCGGCGTCCGTGCGCTGCGCGGCCAGCAGGGCCCGTATGGCACGCGGCAACTCGGCGAGGACGTACTCGCTGACCGCGCGGCCCCGCATCCGGAAGAAGTGGCCCCCGTCGGCGAGGGTCTTCTCCGATGCCGGCGCGCGGCTGCCGCCCGCCGGCACCTCGATCAGCTCGTGGAGTGCGCCGTCACTGGTGAGCAGCGATCCGGTGAGGCCGTAGCCGGGGCGCACGGGCCCCAGCACCACCGCCCCCGCCCCGTCGCCGAAGAGCACCGCGGTGCGCCGGTCGGTGCGGTCGATGATGCGGGAGTAGACATCGGCGCCGATCACCAGGGCGTACGGGGCGGGGGCGCCGGAGCCGGCCGACAGCAGCCCGGCCGCCGTCACCAGGGCGAACACGAAGCCGCTGCAGACCGCGTTGATGTCGAAGGCGGCCGCGCCCGTGGCGCCGATCCGGTGCTGCACCAGACAGGCGGTGGCGGGCTGGGGGTGATCGGGGGTCGAGGTGGCCACCACGATCCAGCCGAGCTGACCGGCGCGGATCCCGGCGTCCGCGAGGGCGGCGCGGGCCGCCTCCACGGCCAGGTCGGAGGTGGCCTCGTGGTCGGCGGCGTAACGGCGGCGCCGGATCCCGGTCTTGGCCGAGATCCACTCCGCGGTCACCCCCGCGCGCTCGGCCACCAGCTCATTGGACACGGCCTCGGCCGGCAGATATGAGCCGGTGCCGAGGATCCCGACGGGCCGGGTGCCCGGAGTCCGGACCGGATGGTCGGTCATCCGGGTCTCCCGGCCCGCGCGGCCACCGCCGCCTTCGCCGGTGCCATCGCTGCCATCGCTGTTCGCGGGGTTCGGCGGTGCTCGAGAAGAAGCATTGAGTGGTTCCCTCCGGATCCATGCCGGGCATTGACGCTACGGACCGGGCACGGCACGGATAACCCCTAACCCATCACCCCCCCTAGGCCCCCTACCGGATGAACCCGGTCCGCCGTATGAGCCGGCGCATGGCGGGCACCCGCCCAAGGTGGTACCGATACATGCAGGCCGAAGGCAGACCGGCTCAGGGAGCGGCCCGCATGGAGTGGTTCACCTCATCCGACTACTGGCTGAGCCGACTGGTCTTCCAACGCGGGCTGGCCGCCGTCTATCTGATCGCCTTTCTGACGGCGGCTCTGCAGGGCCGGGCGCTGCTCGGCGAGCGGGGGCTCACCCCGGTGCCGCAGTTCCTCGAACGGGTGCCGTTCCGGCGCTCGCCCAGCCTGTTCCATCTGCACTACTCCGACCGGTTCCTCGTCTGCTGCGCCTGGCTGGGGGCCGCGCTGTCGGCCGCGCTGCTGGTGGGGGCCGCGGACCGGGCGCCCCTGGCGGTCGCGATGATGGCGTGGCTGGTGCTGTGGCTGCTGTATCTGTCGATCGTCAACGTGGGACAGGTGTGGTACGGCTTCGGCTGGGAGTCCCTGCTGCTGGAGTCGGGGTTCCTCGCCGTCTTCCTGGGCAACGAGCACACCGCGCCGCCCGTGCTCATCCTGTGGCTGCTGCGCTGGTTGCTGTTCCGGGTGGAGTTCGGCGCCGGGCTGATCAAGATCCGTGGGGACCGCTGCTGGCGGGACTTGACGTGCCTCTACTACCACCATGAGACCCAGCCGATGCCGGGGCCGCTGAGCTGGTTCTTCCACCATCTGCCGAGGCCGCTGCACCGGGCGGAGGCGGCGGCCAACCATGTGGCGCAGCTGATCGTGCCGGTGCTGCTGTTCACCCCGCAGCCGGTCGCGAGCGTGGCGGCGGGGGTCATCGTGGTCACCCAACTGTGGCTGGTGGCCTCCGGAAACTTTGCCTGGCTCAACTGGCTGACGATCCTGCTGGCGCTCCCGGCCGTCGACGGGCGCCGCGCCGCCGAGGTGCTGGGGCTGCCCCGGCCGACGGCCCTCGCCGCTCCCCCGGTCTGGTACGAGGTGGTGGTGCTGGCAGCGACCGCGCTGGTGCTGGTGCTCAGCTACTGGCCGGCCCGCAACCTGCTGTCGGGCCGTCAGCTGATGAACTATTCGTTCAACCCGCTGCACCTGGTCAACACCTACGGGGCCTTCGGCAGCATCAGCCGCAGCCGGCAGGAGGTGGTGATCCAGGGCACCGGCGACGCGGTCCTCACCCCGGATACGGTCTGGAAGGACTACGAGTTCCGGGGCAAGCCGGGTGATGTGCGACGGATGCCGCGCCAGTACGCCCCGTACCATCTGCGGCTGGACTGGATGATGTGGTTCGCGGGGCTCTCACCCGCCTACGCCGGGTCCTGGTTCACCCCGCTGATCGGCAAGCTGCTGGTCAACGACCGGGCGACGGTGAAGCTCCTGCGCGCCACCCCCTTCCCGGAGGCGCCGCCCACTCATCTGCGCGCGCGGCTGTATCTCTACCGCTTCACCACCCCGGCGGAACGGCGGGCCACCGGGGCCTGGTGGCATCGGACCCTGCTGAGCGAGTTTCTGCCGCCGGTCCGGCTGGAGGACCAGGGCTCGTCACGGACGTGACACCAGGCCGGGCCGACGCTCAGGCGGCGGCGCCCTTCGCGTTCGGAGTCTCGGCGCCCGGCGGGGGGTTGCGCAGCACGGCGTAGCCGACGCCGACGCCCACCGCGATCGGCCATTCCAGCACTCCGGCGAGGCCCATCGCGCCGAGGCCGAGGTAGAGCGGCAGCCCGCCCTTGGCGGGCAGGATCCGCCGTGCGGCCCTGATCGGCATCGTGGCCACGCTCGCCGTGGCCATGGCGGCGCGGGGGACGGTGAAGGTGACGGTGCGGTCCTTCCCCGGGGACGCGCCCGTCTTCCGGGTATCGGTCGGCTTGGCTGTCGTCGCTGCGCTCACGCCTTCCTCCTACCGGACGTCATTTTGATTACTTTGTGGCGTAATTAGGTAAGTATAGGACGAATTTGCGATCCCGGCATGTCAGGACCGAGGGGAGAGCAGCCGTTGTTGCCCATCACTATGTTCACGGGCCTCGTCTCCGCCCCGTCCCGTGGGATGAACGGTCTGCGGCTGCGCCTCGCGGACATCGCCGACGCCCTGCGCGACACCGGCGACCGGCGCACCAGCCGGAGGGTGTGGGCTCGGGCCGGCCGGGCCCATGTGGAGGTCCACGGGCTCACCGGCCACGGGGAGGGGCATGAGCGGCTGGCCCGCGCGGTGCAGCACGCGCTGCGGCGGGTGGCGGGCGTCAACTGGGCCGGGGTGAACGCGGCGCTGGGCCAGGTGCTGGTCGATTTCGACGAGGACCAGCTCGGCCCCGAGGACGTGCTGAAGGTGGTCGAGCGCGTCGAAGCGGCTCAAGGCACGGACGCGGACTCCTTTCCGGCGGGCCGTCCGCAGCCGCCGTTCGCCTCCGCGCCGGCGACGCTGGCCGCGACCGCGCTCGCCGCCGATTGCCTGGGCCTGGTGGCAGCCACGATCCGGCGGGTGTCGATGGTGCCCGCGCTCTCCCCCGCACTGCGCATCCCCACGGTGATGGCGGAGATCCAGCCGCGGGTGCGCGGTCTGCTGGAGTCCCGGCTCGGCCGCGCCCCGGCCGACACCCTTATCGGCATGTCGAACGCCGTGGTGCACGCCCTGACCAGGGGCGAGGCCCCGCTCGCCCTGGACGCGCTGCAGCGCATGCTGCAACTCGCCGAGATCCGCGGCCGGCAGGTCGTATGGCAGAGCCGGGAGCCGGAGTTGGTGACGGACGGCGACGGGCTCCCGGAGCGCTCGCACCCGCCCACCCCCCGGCCCACAGCGCTGCCTCACGGGCCGGTGGAGACCTGTGTCGACCGCACCTGCCTGGCCTCGCTCTCCGGTGCGGGCGGGCTGCTGGCGTGGACCCGCGACCCCGAGCGTGCCGCCAAGGCGCTGCTGGCCACCGTGCCGAAGGCGGCCACCATGGGGCGGGAGGCATTCGCCGCCCGGCTGGGCGATGTGCTGGCGCGCGATGGTGTGGTGCCCATGGACGGCACCGCGCTGCGGCTGCTGGACCGCGTGTCGGCGGTGCTGATCGACTCACGGGTGCTGTGCGCCGGCCGTCCGCGGCTGATGTCGGTCACCACCGTCGGCGACCTGGGCGAGGCCGAGGCGTGGAGCGCCGCGCAGTCCGTCCTGGACCGCCGCACGCTGCGGGAGCTGTCCGACGAGGGGCCCTGGGCGCGCGGCCCCTGGCGACTGGAGCGGCCCCACGACATCCCTGCGGCGGTCCCGGCGAGCCCCTTGGCCCTGACCGCGGACCTGCACGGCGAGGACGGCCGGCGGCAGGCCCGGATCCGGATCGGCTGCGAACTCGACCCGCTGGCCGACGCCGTGGTGGCGGCGGCCCGCTTTGGCGCCCGGCGTCTGGTGCTCACCGGACACGCCAGCACGGACGAGATCGCTCCATGGGCCGACGAACTGCTCCCCCTCGGCACCTCGCTCCCCGACACGGTGCGCCGGCTGCAGATCGAGGGCCACGGCGTGTTGCTGATCAGCGGTGAGGATGACGAGGCGCTCGGCGCGGCCGATCTCGGCGTCGCCGTCACGACGCGCGGCGAGAGCCGGGTGTGCTGGTCGGCCGATCTGATCTGCGGCCCCGGGCTCGTTCATGCGTGGCGTGTGCTGCGGGCGCTGGAGGACGCGCGCTCGGTCAGCCGGCGCTCGGCGCGGCTGTCGATGGGCGGTTCCGCGCTCGGCGCGCTCATCGCCGCGGCGGGAACCCGGCCCGCGGTGGCCGGGCTCGCCACCTCTCCGGTGTACAGCGCGGCGTTCCTGGCCGTGCTCAGCGGGATCGGAGCGGCGCGCCGGGTGGAGCGCCGCCCCCCGCCCCCGCCCCGTGTCCGCGGCAACTGGCACGCCCTGGGAGCGCGGGAGACCCTGAGCGTGCTGTGTGCGTTCCGGGAGAACGGGACGGAGCTGCCCGACGGCTCGGCCGCGTCACGCGGTGCGGGTCCCGGGGAGCCGGGCGCGCCGCGGGCCCTGTGGTCCGCCGGGGTGCGCCCGGTGCGCAAGGCCGCCGGGACGGTCGTACGGGCCGGGGCGCCCGGTGCCATGGGGGCTGCCTCCGCCCGCTTCGCGGCGCTGCACCGGAACGCCGCCTCGCTGGTGAACGCGGTGCGCGAGGAGCTGCACGATCCGCTCACCCCGGTGCTGGCGCTGGGCGCCGCGGCCTCGGCGGCGGTGGGATCCGGTGTGGACTCCTTCCTCGTCGTCAGCGTGATGGCGGGCAACGCGGTCATCAGCGGCGCACAGCGGCTGCGCGCCGAACGCTCGCTGCGCGGCCTGCTGCTGAGCGAGCGGATGAACGGCCGGCTGGTCGACTGGGCTCCCGCGATGTCCCTGGCCGACGGGGTGGCGGCGGACCGCGAGGTGTTCTTCGCGGGGCTGACCACTGCCCCGGTACGCACGGTGGCCGCCGAGGAACTGCGGGTCGGGGACATCATCGCGCTGCGGCCCTCGGACGTCGTACCGGCCGACGCCCGGCTGCTGGTGAGCGACCGGCTGGAGCTGGACGAGGCCGGGCTCACCGGCGAGTCCGGCCCGGTCGCCAAGGACCCGGCCGCCACTCCGGGCACCGACCTCGCGGACCGGTCCTGCATGGTCTACGAGGGCTGCACGGTGCTCGCCGGAACCGGATACGCCGTGGTCGTGGCCGCCGGAGCGCAGACCGAGGCCGGGCGCGCCGCCGAACTGGCCGGACGCCCCACCGCGCCCATCGGGATCGAGGGCCGGCTGGCCGCGCTCACCAAGGTCACGCTGCCCGCCACCGGCCTCGGCGGCGCCGCCGTCACCCTGCTGGGGCTGATGCGCGGGGTGCCGGTGCGCGAGGCGCTGTCCACCGGCGTGGCCATCGCGGTGGCCGCCGTACCCGAGGGGCTTCCGCTGGTGGCCACGGTCGCGCAGTCCGCCGCGGCGCGACGGCTCTCGCACCGCGGGGTGCTGACGCGCTCGCCGCGGGTACTGGAGGCCCTGGGCCGGGTCGACGTCGTCTGCTTCGACAAGACCGGCACCCTGACCGAGGGCCGGCTGGCCGTGGCCCGGGTCGCCGGGTACGACCACGAGCTGCCGACCGGCAGCGAGCTGGGCATGCGGCTGCTGCGTACGGCGGCCCGGGCCTGCCCCGAGCGCGAGGGCGGGCGGGCGCTGGCCCACGCCACCGACCAGGCGGTCATCGACGCGGCGGCCGCGCACTGCGACGGGGACGGCGCCTGGTCTCCGGTGTCCGAACTGCCCTTCGAGGCCAGCCGGGGATTCTCGGCGTCGCTGGGCATGGAGTCCGGGCGCCCGCATCTGGCGGTCAAGGGGGCACCGGAGATCGTGCTCGCCCGGTGTGCGTACGCCCTGAGTCCGGGGGCGGCGGGTGACACCGTGCCGCTGACCGCCGAGCGGCGGCACGCCACCGAGCGCCTGCTGTACTCGCTGGCCTCCGACGGGCTGCGGGTGCTGGCGGTGGCCGAGACCCGGCCCACCGCCTCCGACACGCCGTCGGCGGAAGTGGCCGGGGTCGCCACGGACCTCACGCTGCTGGGCTTCATCGCCATCGCCGACACCACACGGCCGGGTGCCGCCGAGACCGTCAAGCGGCTGACGGACGCCGGAGTACGC
The DNA here is from genome assembly GCF_042868035.1 of Streptomyces sp. NPDC007875. NCBI lineage: Bacteria > Bacillati > Actinomycetota > Actinomycetes > Kitasatosporales > Streptomycetaceae > Streptomyces > Streptomyces sp. NPDC007875. Next base: position 15,721 of record NZ_JBIADZ010000005.1, read on the forward strand.
GTCGCGATGGTCACCGGCGACCATCCGACCACGGCGGTCGCCATCGCCCGGGAGCTGGGCATCCCGGACGCCGAGCCGGTGCTCACCGGGGCGGAGCTGGACACCCTGCCCGAAGGCGAGCGGGTCGAGCGGATCGCCCGTACCACCGTCTTCGCCCGGGTCTCCCCCGAGCACAAGGTCCGCATCGTCCAGGCGCTGCGGCAGGCCGGACAGGTGGTGGCCATGACCGGGGACGGGGTGAACGACGCGGCCGCCATCCGCCTCGCGGACATCGGCATCGGACTGTCCGCCCACGGTTCGGCCTCGGCCCGCGCCGCCGCCGACATGGTGCTCACCGACCCGGACCCGACCCGGATCCTCGACGCGCTGCAGGAGGGCAGGGCGCTGTGGCGCAGTGTGCGCGACGCGGTGGCGATCCTGGTGGGCGGGAACGCGGGTGAGGTCGCCTTCACCGTCCTGGGCGCGGCGGTGGCCGGGCGGGCGCCGCTGGGCACCCGTCAGCTGCTCCTGGTGAATCTGCTCACCGACATGCTGCCCGCCCTGGCGGTCGCCCTCGCCCGGTCCCGGGAGCAGAAGTCCGGTGAGGACCCGCTGGTCGGCGGCCCGGCGTCCGCACTGTTCGGCTCCGATCTGGGCCGTACCCTCGCGGTGCGCGGCAGTGCCACCGCGCTGGGCGCCGCCGCGGCCTGGCAGTGCGGGCGGATGACGGGCCGGGCGCGGCGGGCGAGCACCATGGGGCTCGCGGCGCTGGTCGGCACCCAGCTCGGCCAGACGTTCATGACCGACTGGCACAGCCCCCTGGTGCTGGTCACCAGCTTCGCCTCGGCGGCCACGCTGTTCGCCATCGTGGAGACCCCGGTGGTCAGCCACTTCTTCGGCTGTACCCCCCTGGGCCCGATGGCCTGGTCGGTGGTCGGAACCTGCTCGGCCGCCGCCACTTTGGGGGCGGCCATCGCGCCACGGCTGTTCTTCCCCCGGCGGGCGCCGCTCGCGGTCTGAACACGCCACCCGGGAAACGGGACATCTCGAGCGCTTCTTAACCTCAGCCTTCCGTCCATTCACCGGACGCTCACCCGGTGTGCGCCACCCGCTTTCCGACGCGGGTCAGGCTACGGATTGGAAGCGGATGCCTCGCTTCCGTTCGTGTTCCGTCCAGTGAGGTACTCATGGCCCACATTCTGACGACCGTCCTGGTCAAGCTGGCCCAGATCGCGCTGGAGGCGTTTGCCGCCCAGTTCGTGAAGACGCTTCTGACCTCGACCTTCCGGCCGGCCGCCGCTCCGGCCGCCGCCTGATACGGCCGGCACCCGCCGGTCGTTCGGGGTGACGCCCCCAGGGACGGCGCCCCGCCATCGTCATCGACGCCCGGAGGCGCCGCGGCGCTCCCGGGCCTTCCGCAGGGCGGCGGCGCCGCGCGGCCCTGCTCAGTGCGACGCGCTCAGTGGCCGTACGACGCCGCCCGGTGCACCGGACCGTGGGCGGTCGGACAGTGCTCCCCCTCCTCCCGCCCCCGCGCGGCGGGGCTGTCCAGATGGTCGACCTGAAGCGTGGTGTGGGTGATCCCGTACTCGCCGCGCAGCACCGCCTCCAGGTCCTCCCGGACCGCATGGCAGTCCCCGCCCGCCGCGACCAGGACATGGGCCGAGAGCGAGACCTCGCCCGAGGTGATCTGCCAGACATGCAGATCGTGCACCTCGGCCACCTGTCCATGGGCGACGAGACGGCCGCCCACCTCATCGGGCTCGACCCCGGCGGGGGCGGCCTCCAGCAGCACCCGGCCGGAGGCCCGCAGCAGCTCCACACCCGCCTTGATCATGAGGACGACCACCAGCAGACCCGCGATCGCGTCGGCGCGGGCGAAGCCCGTCGTCACCACCACCAGTCCGGCGACCGCGGTGGCGATGAAGGCGTAGAGATCGTTGAGCACATGCTGGAAGGCACCCTCGACATTGAGCGAGGAGCGGTTCGCCTTCGACATGCACCAGGCGGCCGCGAGATTCACCGCCACACCGGCCAGCGCGGTGACCAGCACCAGACCGCCGGTCACCTCGGGCGGATCGATCAGCCGCCCCACACTCTCATAGCCGAGATAGGCGCCGAGCAGCAGCAGCGAAAGACCATTGGCCTGGGCGGAAAGGATTTCCGACCGCTTGAGCCCATAGGTGTATCCACCACGCGCGGGGCGCGCCGCGAGCCGGATCGCGATGAGCGCGAGAACGATCGAGGCGGCGTCGGTGAGCATATGGGCCGCGTCGGACAGCAGCGCCACGGAGCGGGCGATGATCCCGACGACGACCTCGACCGCCATGAAGCCGCTGATCAGCGCGAGGGCGAGGGACAGCCACCGGCGGTCGGCGTTCTCCGCCACGCCGTGGGCGTGGCCGCCGTGCCCAGCTCCGCCGTGCCCCTCGTCGGGTCCGTGCGCATGAGCTCCCACCGGCTCCTCCTCGGATCGTCTTCGGGACAGCGCAATTGAAACAGCCTCGAGGGGAATTCTCCAAAGACTGCAATGGACACGGTTATCAACAAACTTCCGCACCGGCGGCGAAGGGGCTTTATGAATGCGGCAATGCTTTTCATTTCGGAGTGCGAAAAGGGTGTGCGGACCGACCGCCGGGCCCGCCACCAGGGAGTCGCTGACATGTGCGAGACCACGCCGATGCGGGTGAGACCGGCGAGCGGAAGGTGACCCGGCGGGGCACGGCGCGTTGTCCGACTATGACGACGACGATGCGACGCCGTTCTCTCTCGCAGCCGAGCAGAGCGCTGGACCGGAGCACCGAAGGCGACGGAACGGTTCATCAGACCGTTCACACATCCACATCCGTACCCATCTACGCGGCGCTCGTCGAGCGCTGGGCGTCCGCGGGGCGCGCGGTGCCCGGGCGCTACGACCGCGAGTGGACCGAACTGGTCAACTGTCCCCCCTGGCCGGACCGGATCCGGGCGGCGGCCCGCCCGGCGGCACGACCGTCCGCCGACTGAGCCACCGCCCGGCTCATCGCGCGGGGGCGCGAACACGCTCACTCGTCCCCGCGGACATGCCTACTCGCCCCCGCGGACGCGCCTACTCGTCCCCGCCCTCCAGGCCGCCCTCCGTCTCCAGATACAGCTCCCGCACCCGCTCCAGCACCTCCGGGTCGGGCTCGTCCCACAGTCCGCGGCTCTCGGCCTCCAGCAGCCGCTCGGCCATGCCGTGCAGCGCCCAGGGGTTGGCCTCCTCCAGGAAGGCGCGGTTCTCCGGGTCGAGCAGATAGGTCTGGGCGAGCTTGTCGTACATCCAGTCGGCGATCACGCCCGTGGTCGCGTCGTAGCCGAAGAGGTAGTCGACCGTCGCGGCGAGCTCGAAGGCGCCCTTGTAGCCGTGGCGGCGCATCGCCTCGATCCAGCGCGGGTTGACCACCCGGGCGCGGAAGACCCGTGAGGTCTCCTCGTGGAGGGTGCGGGTGCGGACCGTCTCGGGGCGGGTGGAGTCGCCGATGTACGCGGCGGGCGCGGTGCCCTTGAGGGCGCGCACGGTGGCCACCATGCCGCCGTGGTACTGGAAGTAGTCGTCGGAGTCGGCGATGTCGTGCTCGCGGGTGTCGGTGTTCTTGGCCGCGACCGCGATCCGGCGGTAGGCGCTCTCCATCTCGGCTCGCGCCGGCCGCCCCTCGAGACCGCGGCCGTAGGCGTAGCCGCCCCAGACCGTGTAGACCTCGGCGAGGTCGGCGTCGGTGCGCCAGTCGCGGCTGTCGATGAGCTGGAGCAGTCCGGCGCCGTAGGTGCCGGGGCGGGAGCCGAAGATCCGGGTGGTGGCGCGGCGCTCGTCACCGTGTGCGGCGAGGTCGGCGCGGGTGTGCGCCCGTATGTAGTTGTCCTCGTCGCTCTCCTCCAGGGAGGCGGCGAGCCGTACGGCGTCGTCCAGCAGCCCTACGACATGGGGGAAGGCGTCCCGGAAGAAACCGCTGATGCGCAGGGTGACATCGACGCGCGGGCGGCCCAGCTGGCCGAGCGGCACGGGTTCCAGGCCCGTCACCCGGCGCGAGGCGTCGTCCCACACCGGGCGGATGCCCAGCAGCGCCAGCGCCTCGGCCACATCGTCGCCGGAGGTGCGCATCGCGCTCGTGCCCCACAGCGAGAGGCCGACAGACTTCGGCCACTGGCCGTCGTTGTCGGCGCGGTAGCGCTCCAGGAGCGAATCGGCGAGGGCCTGGCCGGTCTCCCAGGCCAGCCTGCTGGGCACGGCCTTGGGGTCGACGGAGTAGAAGTTGCGGCCGGTCGGCAGGACGTTGACCAGTCCGCGCAGCGGCGAGCCGGACGGCCCCGCGGGGACGAACCCACCGGCGAGGGCGTGGACGGCGTGGTCGATCTCGTCCGTCGTGGCGGCCAGCCGCGGGACGACCTCACGGGCGGCGAAGTCGAGAATCGCGGAGACGGCGGGGCGCTGCTCCTCGGGCAGGGCGAGGACGGCCTTCTCGACGGCCTCCGGGGCCCATTCGGCGTCCTCCATCGCCTGGACCAGCCCGCGGGCCCGCTCCTCGGCCTCGTCGGCGCCGGTGCGGGTGGCGGCCGACTCGTCGAGGCCGAGCGCCTCGCGCAGGCCGGGGAGCGCGGACGTACCGCCCCAGATCTGGCGGGCGCGGAGGATGGCCAGCACCAGGTTCACGCGCGCGGGCCCGGCCGGGGCGGTGCCCAGGACGTGCAGTCCGTCGCGGATCTGGGCGTCCTTGACCTCGCACAGCCAGCCGTCGACATGCAGCAGGAAGTCGTCGAAGCCGTCGTCGTCCGGCCGGTCCTCCAGGCCCAGGTCATGGTCGAGCCGGGCGGCCTGGATGAGGGTCCAGATCTGGGCGCGGATGGCGGGGAGCTTGGCCGGGTCCATCGCGGAGATGGCGGCGTACTCGTCGAGCAGTTGCTCCAGCCGCGCGATGTCGCCGTAGGAGTCGGCTCGGGCCATCGGCGGGACGAGGTGGTCGACGAGGGTGGCGTGGACGCGGCGCTTGGCCTGGGTGCCCTCCCCCGGGTCGTTGACCAGGAACGGGTAGATGAGCGGCAGATCGCCGAGCGCGGCGTCGGGGCCGCAGGCGGCGGACAGTCCGGCGTTCTTGCCCGGCAGCCACTCCAGGTTGCCGTGTTTGCCCAGATGGACCATGGCGTCGGCGCCGAAGCCGCCGTCGGCGCGGGGGGTGGCCATCCAGCGGTAGGCGGCCAGGTAGTGGTGCGAGGGCGGCAGATCGGGGTCGTGGTAGATGGCGATGGGGTTCTCGCCGAAGCCGCGCGGGGGCTGGATGACCACCAGGAGGTTGCCGCGGCGCAGCGCGGCCAGCACGATCTCGCCCTCCGGGTCGCGGCTGGTGTCGACGAACATCTGGCCGGGCGGCGGGCCCCAGTGCTCCTCGACCGCGTCGCGGAGCTCCTGCGGGAGCGTGGCGTACCAGCGGCGGTAGTCGGCGGCCGGGACGCGGACGGGGTTGCGGGCGAGCTGCTCCTCGGTGAGCCACTCCTGGTCGTGGCCGCCCGCCTCGATGAGGGCGCGGATCAGGTCGTCGCCGTCGCCGGAGACCAGGCCCGGGAGCGCGTCCGGCCCGTCCTCGGGGCCGAGGTCGTAGCCATCGGCGCGCAGCCGGCGCAGCAGGGCGACGGCGCTCGCGGGGGTGTCGAGGCCGACGGCGTTGCCGATCCGGGAGTGCTTGGTGGGGTAGGCGGAGAGGACGAGCGCCAGGCGCTTGTCGGCGGCGGGGATATGGCGGAGCCGGGCGTGTCGTACCGCGATTCCGGCGACACGCGCGGCGCGCTCGGCATCGGCGGCATAGACCGGCAGGCCGTCCTCGTCGACCTCCTTGAACGAGAACGGCACGGTGATGAGCCGCCCGTCGAACTCGGGGACGGCGACCTGGGTCGCGGCGTCCAGCGGGGAGAGCCCCTCGTCGTTCTCCTCCCACGCGGCGCGCGACGAGGTCAGGCACAGCGCCTGCAGCACGGGCACGTCGAGCGCGGCGAGCGCGCCCGCGTCCCACGCCTCGTCGTCGCCGCCCGCGGACGCCTCGGCGGGGCGGGTGCCGCCGGCCGCGAGGACGGTGGTGACGATGGCGTCGGCCGCGCCGAGGGCCTCGGTCAACTCGGGCTCTGGGGCCCGCAGCGAGGCGACGAACAGCGGCAGCGGGCGGCCACCGGCGTCCTCCACGGCCCGGCACAGGGCCTCCACGAAGGCGGTGTTGCCGCTCATGTGGTGGGCGCGGTAGTAGAGCACCGCGATGGTCGGGGCGGTCACGGCCCCGGGGCCGGCCGCGCGGTCGGTGCGCTCCAGCGGACCCCAGGTGGGTGCGGGCGCGGGCGGTTCGAAGCCATGGCCGGTGAGCAGCACGGTGTCGGAGAGGAACCGGGCGAGCTGGTCCAGGTTGGCGGGCCCGCCGTGGGCGAGGTAGGCGTGGGCCTCGGCGGCGATGCCGACCGGGACCGTGGACGCCTCCATGAGCTGGGCGTCGGGCGCCTGTTCACCGGTGAGGACGACGACGGGGAGGTCGCCCGCGAGCAGCGTGTCGAGCCCCTCCTGCCAGGCGCGGATGCCGCCGAGGAGCCGTACGACGACGAGTTCGACGCCGTCGAGGAGGCCGGGGAGGTCGCCCGGAGCGAGGCGGGCCGGGTTGGCGAGGCGGTACGGCACCGGGCCCGCGGCGGCACGGGCGCTCAGCAGGTCGGTGTCGGACGTCGACAGCAGAAGAATCATGCGGCGGCACGCCTTCCTCGGGGTCCGCGCCCCGGGCGGGTTGAAGACGGCGGCAGTTCCTGGCTCGCGTGGCCGCTGCCGTTCGGCAGCCGCCGCGCTCACAGTGGCGGGACCGCGCCGGATTTCCACCGGCTTCCTACCGTGAGTGCCGTCTTGTGCGTTCGGCGGGCCGGGACCGACCCGCCGCTGAGCATAGTAAGCGTTGCTGACCTGCCACGGGACGGTGAGTTCCGGCCTGGCCGGGGCGGTGGGCCGGACCGGATCGTCGGTATGCTCGCCGCCATGTCCCTCCCCCCGACAACCACCCCATCCGGGGATGAAACCCCCGTGCGCGGGCGCGATGACGCCTGTCCGGGCGCGCTGCGGCTGCACCCGGCGGACGACGGTTCGCTCGCCCGGATCCGGGTGCCGGGCGGACTGCTGACGGCCCGTCAGGCACTGTCGCTGGGGCGGGTGGCCGAGGAGCTGGGCGACGGGCGGCTGGACATCACCTCACGGGGCAATCTGCAGGTGCGCGGCCTGGACGCGGGGTGCGGCGCGCGACTGGCGGCCCGGCTGCGGGCGGCCGGACTGCTTCCCTCCGACCGCCATGACCGGGTGCGCAACATCGTGGCGTCTCCGCTGTCCGGCCTGGACGGCGGGGGACACGCGGATGTGGTGGCGTGGGTGCGGGAGTTGGACGCCGTGCTGTGCGACGACACACCGGCGGGGATCGGGGAATTGTCGGGCTTGTCGGGCAGATTCCTGTTCGCGCTGGACGATGGGCATGGCGATGTGGCCACCTTGGGCGCGGATGTGACATTGATCGCAACGTCGGACGGTGGAGCGGTGCTGCGGGTCGGCGGTCCGCCGCCTCGTCCGAAGGTGCCGTCGCCGTCACCGGCGGGGACACACCCGGACGCGGCAGCGCGGCGCGGGTCTCATACGGCCGGGTCGGCGGCAGGGGGCGATCTCCGGGTACGCAGCGAGGACGCGCCACGCGCGGCGGCGCTGGCCGCGGTGGAGTTCCTGGCCAAGGCCCATGAGAGCGGCACCCGGGCGTGGCGGGTGCGCGAACTCCCCGCGCGACACGCCGTGACGGCCGAGGGATTGGCCGCGCGACTCGCCGACGCGGGCGTCGAGGCCGTACCCGTGGAGCATGGACCAGCGCCCAGCGCCCGCGCCACACCACCCGCCCCCGGGCCGGTCCCCGGCCCGAACGGACGTCACGCGCTGTCCGTCGCCCTCCCCCTGGGCCGGGTGAGCGCCGCGCAGTGGCGGCTGCTCGCCGGGCTCGCCTCCCGGAGCGGGGCCGCCGAGCTGCGTATGACACCCTGGCGCGGCGTGGTGCTCCCCGGGTTCGCTCCGGACGACGCGCGCGGTGCATTGGCCGAACTGTCCGACGCGGGACTGGTGACCACGCCGGACTCACCGTGGCTCGGGGTCGGCGCCTGCACGGGACGGCCGGGCTGCGCCAAGTCCCTGGCGGATGTGCGGGCCGACACGGCGCACATGGTCGCGGACACGGCGCGGGGGACCTCGGGCACGGCTCGGGGAGCCGCGGGCACGGCCGGGGTAGCCACGGATCCGGCGGGAGTGGTCGTGGACGGTTCGATGCCGTGGCCGGTGAGCGGCACGCCGTCCGGTGGCGACCCGGCCGGGCCCGATCCGCTGCCGGTGTACGTCTCCGGCTGTGAACGGCGCTGCGGTCACCCCGGGGGCCGCTGGGTGGACGCGCTGGCGACCGGCGACACGGACTACCGCGTCACCGTACGGGGCGCGAAGGGAGACACGCCGGAGGCGGACACCGTGGACAGCGTGGATGTGACAGCGAAGCAGTTGGCCGACGCCGTCGCGGCGGCCCGTGGAACGACATGATCGAGGACACCGTGTTCGACTACGAGAAGGACGGGGCGGCCATCTACCGCGCGTCCTTTGCCACCATCCGTGCCGAGGCCGACCTCGGCGGGCTCCCCGCCGACGTCAGCCAGGTGGCGGTGCGGATGATCCACGCCTGCGGCATGGTCGACCTGGTCAAGGACCTCGCGTACACACCCGAGGTGGTCTCCCGCGCCCGCGCCGCGCTGCGGTCCGGCGCGCCGGTGCTCTGTGACGCGCGCATGGTCGCCAGCGGGGTCACCCGCAAGCGGCTGCCCGCCGACAACGAGGTCATCTGCACCCTCGCGGACCCCGCCGTACCGGAGTTGGCGCGGCGCATGGGCACCACGCGCAGCGCCGCCGCGCTGGAGCTGTGGCGGGACCGGATCGAAGGGGCGGTGGTGGCGGTGGGCAACGCCCCCACGGCGCTCTTCCGGCTGCTGGAGATGATCGAAGAAGAAGGGGCGGGCGCGCCGCGCCCGGCCGCCGTGATCGGTGTGCCGGTGGGCTTCATCGGCGCCGCCGAGTCCAAGGAGGCGCTGGCCGGGCATCCGGCGGCGCTCGACCACCTGGTGGTGCACGGCCGGCGGGGCGGCAGTGCCATCGCCGCGGCCGCGATCAACGCGATAGCGAGCGAGGAAGAGTGAGCGAGCAGCAGACGGGCCGGCTCTACGGTGTGGGACTCGGCCCCGGCGACCCCTCCCTGATGACCGTACGCGCCGTGGAGGTCATCGCCGAGGCCGATGTCATCGCGTACCACAGCGCCCGGCACGGGCGCAGCATCGCGCGCTCCATCGCCGAGCGGCATCTGCGGCCCGACCACATCGAGGAGCGGCTGGTCTACCCGGTCACCACGGAGACCACCGACCATCCGGGCGGCTATCGCGGCGCGATGGACGAGTTCTACGCGGACGCGGCCGCCAGGCTCGCCGCGCATCTGGACGCGGGGCGCACGGTCGCCGTGCTCGCGGAGGGCGATCCGCTCTTCTACGGCTCGTATATGCACATGCACAAGCGGCTCGCCGACCGCTACCCCACCGAGGTCATCCCCGGTGTCACCTCGGTCAGCGCGGCGGCCGCCCGGCTCGGCGCGCCGCTGGTGGAGGGCGAGGAGGTGCTGACGGTCCTCCCCGGCACCCTGCCCGAGGAGGAGTTGACGGCCCGGCTGGCGACGACGGACGCGGCGGCCGTGATGAAGCTCGGCCGGACGTTCCCGGCGGTGCGGCGCGCGCTGGAGCGGTCGGGGCGGCTCGCGGACGCGCGCTATGTGGAGCGCGCCACGATGGACGCGGAGCGGACCGCCCCGCTGGCCGAGGTCGACCCGGAGTCGGTGCCGTACTTCTCGATGGCGGTGCTGCCCAGCCGGGTGGACGCGCCGCGCGATGAGTCCGGCCCGGGCGAGGTCGTGGTCGTCGGCCTGGGCCCGGCCGGTCCGCTGTGGCTCACCCCCGAGGCGCGGGCCGAACTGGCCGCCGCGCAGGACCTGGTCGGCTACAGCACCTATCTGGACCGGGTGCCCGTACGGCCGGGCCAGCGGCGCCACGCCTCCGACAACAAGGTCGAGTCCGTACGCGCCGAATTCGCCCTCGACCTCGCCCGGCGGGGCCGGCGTGTCGCCGTGGTCTCCTCCGGCGACCCCGGCGTGTTCGCCATGGCCACCGCCGTCCTGGAGGCCGCCTCCGATGACCCCTACCGCGAGGTCCCGGTGCGGATCGTCCCCGGCATGACCGCGGCCCACGCCGCCGCCGCCCGGGCCGGCGCCCCGCTCGGCCACGACTACGCGGTGATCTCCCTCTCCGACCGGCTCAAGCCCTGGGAGGTCATCGCCGAGCGACTGCGCGCCGCCGCGACGGCCGACCTGGTGCTCGCCCTCTACAACCCCGGCTCCCGCAGCCGCGTCTGGCAGGTGGGCAAGGCCCGCGAACTCCTGCTGGAGCACCGCGCCCCCGACACGCCCGTAGTGCTGGGCCGCGACATCGGCGGCCCCGGCGAACGAGTGCGGATCGTCCGCCTGGCCGACCTCGACCCGGCCGACGTCGACATGCGCACGATCCTCCTGGTGGGCTCCTCCCAGACCCGCACGGTCCGCCGCGGCGACGGCACCGACGTCGTCTGGACGCCACGCCGGTACCCCGAGGGCTGACCCCGTCACGTAGTGGATCGCGGCACGTATCCTCCGGATCGACGTCAGGCCGAGCCGAGCTGACGGTCCATGCGGCTGATCAGTTCGGCGCGGCGGACGCGCAGTTCGGCCGGCGCACAGGCGATAGAGACGCGGTGGGCTTCGATGAGAGGGCCGAGTTCCGGTGGGGGCTCGGGGACATTGGTGAACAGGGGACTCATCCAGGGGGCCGTCGGCGGTTGGGCCGACGCCCCGCCCGGCAGGGCGGCCGGATCCGGCGGCAGATGACCAGCCTGGCCGTGGACCATACGCGCGGTGAGGATCGCGGCCTCCCAGACACGCATGCTCTCCAGACGTACATGCGAGGCCAGCTCGTCGCGCAGGGCACACAGATCGCTCCAGGCCCGCTCGTGTTCCCGCAGAGCGGTACCAGTCGCCCTTACCAGCCAGGCGTATGTCCACCGGGCGCGCAGCAGGCCGCGGCGGGCCTCGACGGCGCTGTCGGCGTAGGGGTTGTGAGCGACAACCTTCATCGCCACGGCGGTGATGGCGAGCACCAGCATCAGTGCGGCGACCCAGCCGGGGGCGTACCGGGCGCCCACGGATTCCCCGCCCCCCGCTCCGGTATCGCGGGCCCGCAACGCCGCCCACACGGTGACGGTGAACAGGACGGCGAAGAGGTAGAGCACGGGCAGGGCGAGCGAAGCCAGGAGCGCGCGCCCGGGGCGGTGCTCGGTGCGCGACCGCACGTACTCACGGAACCGGTGCAGTGGAGCCGCGATGGTGTGCCCGGACAGCATCAGGGCCAGGGCGAGCACGACGCCGGGCAGGAAGGAAACCGTCTGCTCGGCCGGCGAGACCGCCTCCTCGCTGGTGGTGAGGTACTGGAAGACCTGCATGAAGTACCACGCGTCAAACACGGCCATGGCTCCGATGACCGGCCAGCGCAGCACCCGTATCCAGGTCTCGCGACGACGCCGGTCGTGCGCCCCGTCGTCGGCGTGGCGGGCCTCGACCGCGTCCAGGGCCACGCGCGCCGCGCGGAGCGAGGCGGTGGCCTCGAAGCGGGCGAGGGACTGGATGGCCTCCTCGGTCCTGGCGTGCGTACCGATGGTGCGGGCGCGGGCGGCGGCGAGCTGTTCGCGGTTGTGGCTCACGATCTCGGCGACCTCGCGGGCCGCCCGCAGCAGCACCCGCATCTCGCCGTTGTCCAAGTGCTCCGGGTCGCGTTCGGGGCCCTGTTCCGCGCTTTTCACCATGTGCCGGATATCGCATCCGCAGCCGTGGTGGCAGGGGACGCCTCGATGGTTCTGGGACATGGGCGATGTCCTATTCTTCGTTGGTCTCGATAGATGTGTTTCTCGCACGGCGGGACATGTGGCTTCGGTCAGCGGCGCATCGTGACGGCGATCTCCACCCGGCGGTTGCACGCCATGGCCCGGTAGTCCGGCACACCGCCGTGGTACTCGGGGGTACAGCGCGGGCGCTCGTCGGAGTGGCCGCGGGCGGAAATCACGTCGATCCCGCGCTGGGCAAGGGCGGAGCGGACGGCTTGCGCCCGGGCCAGCGAGAGCTGTTTGCCACGCTGTTCGCTGCCGCGGGAGTCGGTGTGGCCGGATACGGCCACGGAGACGGGGTGCAGGTCCCGGATCCGGCGCGCGGCGTCGTTCAGCGTCTCCTGGGCCGTCGACGACAGCTCTGCCCGATCTGTGGCGAACAGTACGGAACCGGGGAGGGTGATAGTGGTGACCCGGCCCGCAGGACGTTCCGAGACGGCCGGGAAGGTCACCTCCGGTTCGGGCCTCACGGCCGTGATGGCCCGCCCCGCCTCACGGGTACGGGCAGGGGCGACCCGGCAGTCCGACGCGCCGGTCGCCCGGCACAGCCGAGTCCACAGCGCGGTCAGCCAGGCGGTCTGCGGCGATGAGGGCGCCTTGCCCCGGGCGGCGCGACCGACGCCGAGGAAGTCCACCTCGACGCCGGTCAGATCGGGCAGCTCACCGGCCTCGCGACACCGGTCGACCATCGCGCCGATCTCCGTCGTGCCGTCGAACCCTGCGGAGCGGAGGTTCGCGCAGCCGGTGTTGGTCAGTCCATCCGTCGCCATGACGATCCGGCGCTCGCCACCGCCGGGACCCAACTGAGCGGCGGCCGCGGCGAGAGCGCCGAGCACATCCGTACGGCCGTTGCCCGGTGCTTCGTCGGACATCTGGCGAAGGCGCTTTTCCAGACAGCCGCGCCGAACGGCGCGCCGATCCTCCCGTAGCTTGTCGTTTCCCTTGACGGGGGTGACGGAGACACGGTCGACCTCCCAGTCGACAGTGGCCCGGGTGCCGTCGAAGGCTGCCACGGAGAGGGAGCCGCCTTCCAGCCGCGGCAGCCCGAGTTCCCGCGCGCCCAGCAGGGTGGCGGTCCAGTCCGGCACCCGGGTCGTCGGTCCAGCGGACGTGTCCGGACGGGCGGAGGGGCTGCGGTCCACGAGCACAGCGGTCCGCCGCTGGGGGTCGTCCGCCTGGTCCGAGCTGCGTTCCAGCCAACCGCAGGGCCGCGCCTTGGGGGTCTCGAAGGCGCTGCAGCCGCTGCTCGCCACCAGGGCGGTCGAGGCCAGGGCGAGTGCGATGAGTTTTCCGGAAATGGTTCGGATGAAGATGCTCACAAGGCTCTCCATAGTGAGTGAAACACACATTTATGACTGTTCTCGTAGGGCGTCGCGAGGGTTACTGGACGTCATCGACCCATCGGTGTCAGGAGGTTCCCGTGTCCCGCTCCACCCCCGCCGCCGCACAATCCGCCCGAGGATCCACCGCGGGCGAGGAAGTGTCCGCCGGTCTCCGGTCAGGGCTGGCGGTCTACACCTCGGTCAAGGCGGCGACCCAGTTCGCCGACGCGAAGGTCGGCATCCTCGGAGCCGTCCAGACAGGGCTGATGGCCGTCGCTGTCCCCCAGCGCGGCGCCGTACGCGACGCGTGGGAGGACGGTGGGCCAGGAGCATGGATCGCGGCGGGGCTGCTGACGCTGCAGGTGGTGGCGTTCCTCGCGGCCGTCTACTGCGTCGTCCAGGCGCTCCGTCCCCGGCTGGGGCCGCCGCCCGCCCCGAACCGGTTCAGTCTGCCCTTACTGGCGGCCGCCGACGGCACCCCTCCGCCTCCAGGCGAGGACCGGGAGCGAGAGGAGATCTGGCAGCTGATCCCGGTGCTCGCCAGGATCGCCATGACCAAGCACCGGTATATCTCCCGCTCCATGGCCTGGACGGGGATCATGACGGTGGCGGCGGGGTTGTCCCTCTTCACCGGTCCGCTGCTCGTCTGAGCCACGTCGCGCGCGCCCTGGGCCGGGCCTCGCCACCGGGTTCAGTCCCGGACCGGCTGAGGCCTGGGCAGCGGCCCGGCCGAGCCTCCCTCCGGATCTTCTCGCCCCGGTGTGGGCAACCCGAAAACCCGCATGGCGTGGCCAAGTTGTTGTTCATTGGCCCTGACGAACTCGAACAGGTCCTGGGCGTCGTACTCCTTCACCTGGCGCCCCAGGAGTTTGGCAAAGTTCTGGAACTGCTTCTGGCGTTCGCGGAACATCTCGCTGACTTCGATGGCCGCCTTGTCGGGCTGCTCGGCGAGCAGGACCGCCCAGGGTGTCAGCCAGGAGATGCTGTCGGCGTCCGGCCGTTCACCGACCAGACCATCGGCCAGGAACGTCCGCCACTGTTCCGCTACCTCGGTCAGCAGCCGCACCTGGAGGGCCGATTTCGCATAGCGGTGTTCGACCTCCTGGAGTTCCAGGGCCGCCTCGCGCTGCTGCTCCAGCACCCGCAGGGGCGGCTGGACGAAGGCGGTCGTACTGCACGTCACCAGTCCGTTCTCAAAACACTCTCCCTCCCGCAGTTCCTGGTTGAGGTGACGCTCCGCCTGCTCGGCGTGAAAGGGTTCGTACGCGCGGGCGATATCGCGGACCCGCTCGGTGAGCCGTTGCGCCATCGTCGCCTGATAGCCGTCAATGGCACCGTTCAGGGTCTCCTGGTCCAGCCGGCCCTCGGCACACCAGTCGCAGCGGATCTCGACCTGGAAGTCGAATCCACCGCCCTTCGCCGGTGTGTCGAACGAGACGGTGGAGGCACGGTGGACGGCCATGACCTCGGGAACCTCCACCGGCATGGCCGCGAACGCGACGGGTCGTGGCCTGCTGCCGAAGACGGAGCGCAGCCAGCCGAGGGGGCCGCGGCGCGGGGTGCTGGTCACATCGACCACCTTTCCGAAACAAAGGATCCGATCCTTGCGGCCACCTTGTCGTCGGGACGCTGATAGCCCCACAGCCGCAGGTAGAACAGGAACCGCTCACGCAGGCCATCGCCTTCATCACCCGGTTCGGGCAGGTCGGCCACGAAGTCGGCTACCAGTCCCTCGAGTTCCGGCTGATCGTCGGCGCGCTCGACCCAGTGCCGCATCGTGTTCCAGCCGCGCTCCCGGTGCAGCCGACTGGGGCTGAGCAGAACGTTCCGGGTCAGCCGTAGCAGGGCGCCACGGGGCTCCGCCTCGTTGAGAAAGCCCGTGATCGAACGCTCACCGCCGTATCTGCTGAGGCGCTGAAGGCATTTGGCCGCGTCGTCACGGAGCCAATGGCGCGAGGAGGCGGACCAGTCGGCCAGCCGCTCCAGGACCTGCGGCCGCGATCCGGCCGCGTAGATCTCCCGCACAGCGGGCCATACGCTCCTCATCCCCGATCCGGTGATCCGTTCGAGGTTGTTCAGCGACTCGGTGGGGAACATCGCGCCGATCCGGGTGCCGTACGCGGTCTGGGCGCAGGCGTGGAAGTCGCGTCGCTGGGACCATCGCCACAACAGCCGCCGGACCCTGGAAGCGAGCAGCGGATCGACCACTGCTCGCTCCAGTGCCCATGCCGCCGCAAAGCGCAGCCGGTCGGCGTGCTCGCCCTTGTCGGAAGCCCAAGGTACGAGCAGTTCCTCATGTACATACGCCCAGTCGAAGGTCGCCAGCAGGCCGACCGTCTGGGCCGCCAGGACCCGGATGTCCTCCTCGCTCCTGATGACGAGGCTGTCCAGCCATCTCAACAGCGGGCCCCGGGCCCCGCTGTGGTCGTGCCACAGTACTTCCAGGACCGCATCGCCGAGACCGGGCTGACTGATCCGCACCCGGCACTCGGGGTGCCGGGGCCCGACCGGGCGGCCGTCGCCGTCGGTGAACTCCACGTCGGAGCGTCGCAGCCAGTCCTGCACGCTTTCCTCGAACAACGGCATCTCCGGTACGGAGGACGGTGAACGCACCCCGTGGAGCAGTTCCGCCAGCCGGTGGGACTCCCGGCTCACCCGGCTCAACGTCGTTCCGTCGAGTACCGTGCAGGCCAGGAGGAAGGCGCGGGACCACAGAGAAACCTCCGGCTTCCGGGCGCCGTCGCCCGCCTCCTTCTGCGGCGGTCCGAGCAGTTTCGCCGCCTTGACCCGCATCTCGGCCCCGAGGCCCTGCACGATCTGGTCGATGTCCTCGCCGTCACGTACCCGGCGCGCCAGTTGGGTCGCCAGCCCGGCGACCTCCGCCATCGCCCGGCGTCCCCGCAGGTCGTCCTGGAGGCGCTCGTGTTCCAGCAGCTTGCGGCAGTCATCGGGCTGATCGGCGAGTTGGACGGTCAGATGCCGCTCCAGCACCTTGAACCGCAGATCTTCCTCGACGATGTGCTCGACCACATGCTCCGCCAGATCGCTTACGGGCACCTGGTCATCGACGACGATCACCAGTGGCGAGCGCTTGTATGTCGCGCCCCGCAACCGTATGAGCACCTGCGCCAACTCGTTCACCCACGCTTTGCCGTCGCCCACGATGACGTGGCCCCGGCTGGGCTGAAGTCCCCCGTCCTCCTTCACCAGCCGCCGCACCCCGGCTTCCGCGTCCAGGATGACGATGCCGTGGGGCATGGCCTTCCGCGCGGCGAGCAGCGCCGTGGTGTGCCGCCCGGAGCCGGGAGCGCCACGCAACACCGCCACCCCGTGCTCGGCCAGATGCCCGACCAGGACGGTGTGGGCCGGGGGCGCGATGTACACCTTGCGCAGCCGGTCCAGGTCGTCGTCCGGGACCGGGCCGTCGACCGGGTCGACGGTCTGGGCGCCGATGAAGGTCTTGTACATCGTCGCGGCCGCGTCGCCGCTGCCGAAGCCCATGGCTCCGGCTTTGGCTCCCCTGGCCATGACGTACTCGGGCAGCCCCTGCTGGCGCAGCAGCCTGATGTGATCGGCCTGGTCGTCCTCCACATCCGCGCCGAGGGACGTGGCCCCAGCCTCCTCTTCTCCAGCGATGGGCCCTGGCGACGCCGCATCGACTGGCTCATCCTCACGGGCAGGACCGGTCATGTCGTCCATATCCGATGCCCCATCACCGGTAGTACTTCTTGTGCATGGTCTCGGCCGCGTCACCGCTGCCGAAGTGGAAGACACCGCCCTGGGTCTGGTTCACCACATTGGTGGGTGCGGGTGCCGGGGCCGGATCCGGCTTCCGCTCGGCTTCGGCGATCACAGGCCGGAACTGGTCCGGGCTGTGTTCTGGTACGCAGATCCAGCCGTAGCCGTGGAACTCCTTCTCCTCGATGTGCGCCCTGACGTACTGCTCCGGGTCCAGGCCCTGGTCACAGGACCTGACGATGTCCTGGTAGAGACGGTCGGAGACGATCACCGCTAGGTTGGTCGTGTCGATGGCCCCCAGTACCCGCTTCAGCTGGGGCGCGTTGAGGTAGCGGGCCACCGCGATCGCGGTCGGCCCGGAGTAGCCCAGGGCGGCGGTGGGCGCCACGCCGAAGTCGACGGCGAGGCGGAGCCGGAGCCGGTCGCGCTCGGCGCGGTTGGCGTTGCGCTCACCGAGCAGTCTGGTGAGGTGCCGGACGAAATCGCCGAGCACCACCGGCTCCGAGGTGTCCAGCGGCAGCACGGCAAGCTCCTGGTCGCCCTGCGGCTGGCGGGACCAAGCCGTCCGGTTCAGGCCGCTGAGGACGGCGGCCTCTTCCAGCACCCGGGCCAGGTCGGCTTGGACGGCGGCTTGGCCCGGGGTGGTGCGGCGGCTGTAACTCTCCACATCGGCCGCCATACACAGCTGACGTGCGGTGGTATCCGTCGATCGCGGTTCTGAGGACCCGCGCGCTTGTGTGGTCATGAACTCGGTCACCTGCCTGCCGTCGTCGAGTCGGTTCGGTCGTCAACTCTGCGGCGGGACACGTGAAACACCGAGTGAGTCGTAGAAATACGGTTTTCCGCTAGCGTGGCGGGTGTTACCGACCCGTCGTATCGAGTCGGGCGATGTCCCGCAGTCGATCCAGGTCGAGCACGGTGGTACGGCGGTAGCCGGTGGTGATGAGGCCGTCCTTGCGCAGGTCGGCGAGTGCCTTGTGGATGGTGACCTCCGCGGAGCCGGTGAGCGCCGCCAGCTCCGGCTGGGTCAGGTCGACCCCGATGACCAGTCCGCGCGGCACTCGCAGCCCGTACGACGCCGCCAGCTCGGCGAGCACTCGGGCGAGCCTCACCTTGACCGGATAGCCGCCGAACTCGACCCGTCGGCGGTTCGCCCAGCGCAGCCGCTGAGCGACGATCCCGGCCAGCGCCATCGCTGCCTCGGGATGACTGTTCAAAAAACGCCGCAGGTCGGACTCGCGGACGATACTGGCGGCGATCTCGCCGCAGGCAGTCACGGTGGCCGACCTGGGCGCGTCATCCATGGCGGCCATCTCACCGACGATGTCTCCGCCGACTCTGATGGCGAGCAGCGCCTCATGACCGTTGTCGAGACGGGAGGTGACCTTGACGAAACCAGAGCGCAGGAGCACTACATGGTTGGAGCGGTCACCCTCGCGTATCAGGATCTCCTCGCGTAGATATCGGCACCGTGTGCCGAGCCCCAGCAACCCGGTCTTCACGGACTCGGGCAGGCCACCGAGGAAACTGCGGGTTGGCCACACTTCCTGCCCCGCTGCGTCGGACTGCGTCACGGACACGGCTCTCCTTCTCCTCATCCGTACCCCGCTCTCTGTGATCCTCACGAGGCATTCGGTCCAAGAAGAGCAGCTGCGCAGGCAGGGGGGCAGAGTGTGCGCCAAATGGGCTGGTGCGCCCGGTGCACGCTAGGGCGCGCACGCAAAACGTGAGCGCCCTGGTACGGAATCGGCTAATACGCAGCAGGCCGACCCATAACGCGCCGGAAATCTCGGCGTCAGGTCAGAGTCGTCCGCAGCCAGGCGACTGCCACTGCCGGGGTCTCGGCCACCGGGACGCCCTGAGGGGCGGGCGGGCGGCGGATGACGACGACCGGGATGCCTCCGGCGCGGGCCGCGGCGAGTTTGGGGGCGGTGGCGTGGGCGCCGCTGTCCTTGGTGACCAGCACCTGGATGCGGTGGCGGCGCAGCAGCTCGGCCTCGCCGTCCAGGGTGAACGGGCCGCGGTCGAGGATCACCTCCATCCGGGGCGGGACCGGCGGCTCGGGGGCGTCGACCGAGCGGACCAGGAACCATGGCTCGGTGAGGTGGGCGAAGGCGGCCAGGCCCATCCGTCCCGTGGTGAGGAAGATCCGCTCCCCCAGGGCCGGGGCCAGCCGCGCCGCGTCGGCCAGTGAGCCGGCCGAATGCCAGCGGTCGCCCGGGCCGGGTACCCAGCCGGGGCGGCGCAGGGCGAGCAGGGGAACATGGACGTCGGCGGCCGCCCGGGCCGCGTGGGAACTGATCGTGTCGGCGAAAGGATGGGTGGCGTCGATGAGCGCGTCCACCTGGTGCTCGCGGAGCCAGCGGGCCATGCCCTCGGCTCCCCCGAACCCGCCGATCCGCACCTGCCCCACGGGCAGCCGCGGCGCGGCGACCCGGCCCGCGAGGGAGCTGGTGACGCGCAGGGCGGGGTCGTCGGCCAGCTCCCCGGCGAGGCTGCGCGCCTCGGTGGTGCCGCCGAGGATGAGCACATGGCGCTGCGCCGGAGCGCTGTTCATCGGGTGCCTTTCGTCGTCCGTGCGCCCGTCATCGTATGCGCGGCGGCCGGCCCATGACTGAGGCGGAGACGGAGGCCAAGGCGACCGGGGGGCGGGGCGCCCAGCTGGAGCGGTCGGGGCTGCGGCACGGCTGGACCACCGGGGCCTGTGCCACCGCCGCGACGACGGCCGCGTACACCGCGCTGCTGGGCGCGGATTTCCCCGATCCGGTGACCATCGAACTGCCCAAGGGGCAGCGGCCCGCGTTCGCGCTCGCAGCCGAGGAGCTGGCGGCGGACCACGCCATGGCCGCGGTCGTCAAGGACGCGGGCGACGACCCGGATGTGACCCACGGCGCGCTGGTCAGGGCCACGGTACGGGCCCTGCCGCCGGGCAGCGGAGTGGTCTTCCGGGCCGGTCCGGGCGTCGGCACGGTCACCCGGCCCGGGCTGCCGCTGCCGGTGGGCGAACCGGCCATCAATCCCGTGCCGCGCCAGATGATGCGCGACCACATCGCCGCGGTCGCGGCCCGGCACGGCGGCACCGGCGACGTCGAGATCGAGATCTCGGTGGACCACGGCGAGGAGATCGCCCGCTCGACCTGGAATCCGCGCCTGGGCATCCTCGGCGGTCTGTCCATTCTCGGCACGACGGGCATCGTGGTGCCCTACTCCTGCTCGGCGTGGATCGACAGCATCCGGCGCGGGGTGGATGTCGCACGCGCGGCGGGGCGCCGCCATGTGGCGGGGTGTACGGGCTCGACGTCCGAGAAGGTGGCGGTGGCCGTGCACGGGCTGCCGCAGGACGCGCTGCTGGACATGGGCGACTTCGCGGGGGCGGTGCTGAAGTATCTGCGCCGCCACCCGGTGGACCGGCTGACGATCGCCGGAGGCTTCGCCAAGCTCTCCAAACTGGCCGCCGGGCATCTGGATCTGCACTCCGCACGCTCCCAGGTGGACAAGGGGTTCCTCGCGGACCTGGCCCGCCGGGGCGGGGCGGACGAGGAACTGGCGGAGGCGGTTGCGACGGCCAACACCGGCCTGGAGACGGTGCAGTTGTGCTCCGCCCGCGGCGTACCACTGGGCGACCTGGTCGCCGCGGCGGCCCGCGACACGGCGCTCGGAGTGCTGCGTGGGGCACCGGTGGCGGTGGACGTGATCTGCATCGACCGCGCGGGCACGATCGTGGGCCGCGCCGAACCCCGCGGCCCCCGGGAGCGCTGACCCTTTCACCGCGCCCGGCGCGATGCGGCAGGGCGCCCCGGCGCGATACGGCACCCGGGCCCGTGCCGCCCCTTCGGGGCGACACGTCGGCAGGCACGGCGACACACGTGGGATACGACCCCCGCGGGACGCGGCGCACGGGGCGGGGAACGTATCGTCACCGCGCCCGCCGTCACCACGCACGGAGCCAGCCCTCCGACACGCCGCGGACACCTCGCCCTGCAGGCCACGCGCGCTGGCGCCGCCGCCTTCGGCCGATGTGACGACACATCTGCCGGGCGCGGTACGGCCGCCCCTCACCCGCGGCGCGCGGCGCACCGGACGGGGGTGCGGGTCGTCACCGCACCCGTCGCGCGGCCCCGCCGCCGCCCCGCCGCCGCCCCGTACGACGCCCCGTACGACGCCGCGCGGGGCACCGCTCGGGCACGCGCCGCACGCTGCCGGAGCCCCGGCGTCCCGGACCCCATCGGGGCCGCACCACCGGGGCCGATGCCCCGGCACCATCAGGCGGCGGGTGGTAGTGGTCCCGGCCATGCCGGGCCGGGGTCAGGTGCCGGGCAGGTGGCAGGGCTCGTGGGGGCGTTCGCGGTCCGAGGAGTAGAGGTGGCTGTCGCGGAACTGCCGCGCGGCGAGGGTGCGGCCGACCAGGATGACCGCCGTCCGGACCACGCCTGCCGCCTTCACCTGGGTGGCGATGTCGTCCAGCGTGCCGCGCAGCACCAGTTCGTCGGGGCGGCTGGCCATGGCGACCACGGCCGCCGGGCAGTCGGCGCCGTAGTGCGGGAGGAGTTCGGCGACGACACGATCCACATAGCGGGCGGCGAGATGCAGCACGAGGAGAGCGCCGCTGCGGCCGAGGGTGGCGAGGTCCTCCCCTTCCGGCATGGGGGTGGCCTGCTGGGCGATGCGAGTGAGGATGACGGTCTGGCCTACGGTCGGGACCGTCAGCTCGCGCTTCAGCGCGGCCGCCGCGGCGGCGAAGGCGGGAACGCCCGGAACGACGTCGTACGGAACGCCGACGGCGTCCAGGCGGCGCATCTGCTCGGCGACGGCGCTGAAGACCGACGGGTCGCCGGAGTGGAGGCGGGCCACGTCATGGCCCGCCTCATGAGCGGCGACGAACTCGGCGGTGATCTGGTCGAGGTCGAGCCGGGCGGTGTCGACAAGGCGGGCGTCCGGCGGACATTCGGCGAGCAGTTCACGCGGCACCAGGCTGCCCGCGTACAGACACACCTGGCAGCGGGCCAGGGTCCGGGCGCCGCGCACCGTGATCAGATCGGCGGCACCGGGGCCCGCGCCGATGAAGTACACCGTCATCGTGTCTCTCCTTGAGCGGCTTCGACGGATCCCGCGGGATCGGCGGCGTACCCGCCGGGGCCTCGGGAGTCGAGCGGTTTGGTGGCGGACCACTGGGTGACCGGCATCGCCTGCCGCCAGCCGGTGAACGCCCCGACCGGGGTGGCGTGGGAGACGGCGAGGCGGACGAGGTCGCCGCCGTGGCGGCGGTATCGGTCGGCGAGCAGCGCCTCGGATTCCAGGGTCACGGTGTTGGCGACGATCCGGCCGCCCGGCGGCAGGGCCGCCCAGCACGCCTCCAGCACCCCGGGGGCGGTCAGGCCGCCGCCGATGAACACCGCGTCGGGGGTGGGCAGTCCGGCCAGGGCGTCCGGGGCGGCGCCGGTGACGACGGTCAGCCCGGGCACACCGAGCGCGGCGGCGTTGCGGCCGATGCGCTCGGCGCGCACCGGGTCGCGTTCGACCGAGACCGCCCGGCAGGTGCGGTGGGCGCGCATCCACTCCACGGCGATGGAGCCGGAGCCGCCGCCGACGTCCCACAGCAGCTCCCCGGGGGCGGGCGCGAGCGCGGCGAGGGTGGCTGCCCGCACATGGCGCTTGGTCAGCTGTCCGTCGTGGTCGTACGCCGTGTCGGGCAGCCCCGGCGCGAGCGACAGCGGCCGGGCGCCGTCCGCCGGGGCGCAGTCGACGGCGATGACGTTGAGGGGGTCGCCGGGCTGATGGGGCCACTTTTCGGCGGTGCCCTCCGCACAGCGTTCCCGCGCGCTCCCCAACTGCTCCAGCACTCGCATCCGGCTCGAGCCGAAGCCGCGGTCCCCGAGCAACGAGGCCACCTCGGCGGGGGTTTCGGCGCCCGCGCTCAGCACGAGCAGCCGCCGTCCGGCGTACAGCTCACGGTTCAGCGTGGCCAGGGGACGGCCGACGAGGCTGATCACCTCGGTCTCCTCCAGCGCCCAGCCCAGCCGCGCACACGCCAGGGAGACGGACGAGGGATGGGGCAGCACCCGCAGCCGCTCGGGGCCCAGCAGCTCGGCCAGGGTGCGGCCGATGCCGAAGAACATGGGGTCACCGCTGGCCAGCACACAGACCCGCCGCCCGGTGTGCCCGGCGAACAGCCCGGGGACGGCGGGGCGCAGCGGGGATGGCCAGGGCACCCGCTCACCGTGGCACTCCGGCGGCAGCAGGCCCAGATGGCGCCGTCCGCCGATGACCACCTCGGCCGTGCGCAACGCCTCGCGGGCCGCGGGACCGAGCCCGTCCCAGCCGTCGGCGCCGATGCCGATGACGGTCACGGGGGGCGGCGGCGGGCTCACGATGGTCACCTCACGGGTCGGGGAACGGTCCACGAAACTCTACTGACCTGCTACGACGCCCCGGCCCCCGGCTCCCGCCCCAGGCCCCCCTCCCGCGCCTCCTCCAGCCCCCGCTCCCCCGCCTGCTCCTGCTCGCGCTCCAGCTCCGCCAGCGCCAGCAGTTGCTCAACGGTCATGTCCTCGGGGATCGGCACCGGCGCCGGGGTGCGCAGCGGCGGCTGCCAGCCCTCCTCCGGGGCCCACCGCCGTATGATCCGGGCCGGCGCCCCGGCCACCACGGCGTGGTCGGGCACCTCGCCCCGTACGACCGCGCCCGCCGCGACCACGACATTGCGGCCCAGCCTCGCCCCGGGCAGGATCACCGCGCCCGCGCCCAGCCAGCTGCCGGGGCCGATATGGACGGGCGCGGAGCGCGGCCACTGGCGGCCGATGGGCTGCTCCGGATCGTCGTAGGAGTGGTTGTCGCTGGTCACATAGACGTACGGGCCACAGAAGACATCGTCGCCGAACTCCACGGGCACCGACGCGATCACATGGCTGCCCCGGCCCAGCACCACACCGTTGCCGATGCGCAGAACCGGATCGGGGCCGAGGTCCACACCGGGCATCATGCCGGCGGTGAGGGTCACCTGCTCGCCGATGACGCAGTGCTCACCGAGCTCGATCCACGGTTCGCCGAAGAGGGTGCCCTGGGGAAAGGCCAGCCGGGTGCCGACGCCGATGCGGCCGAACCGGTACGGGCCGGGGCGCCCGGCCGTCACCGCGCCGGCCCGCTGCACGGCGCGCCATCCACGGTGGACCAGACGGGAGGTGACGCGCCCGCGCCAGCCCCGCCAGGATGAGAACAGGTTCTCGTTCTTCGGCATTCGCCCACCGTATCGGCCTATCGGGAGACCGTCAGCGTCACCCCGGCGTCCCCTGTGCGCTCCCGCGCCCCGGGGCCTCGCGCAGGACGCAGTCGCCGCACAACCCGCCGCCGGGCACGCGGTAGTAGAGACAGCAGGTGCGGCGCCGGTAGCCGAGCGGCGCGGTGCTCAGGGTGCCGGCGTCGCGCAGCGGCGGGTGGACGAGCTGGGCACGCGCCAGCTCGGTGGCCCGGTCCGCCGCCTCGGCGAGGCCGTGCGCCCGGCACCAGTCGTGCAGCACGCGCAGCGAACCGGCCAGCGCCGAGGCGGCGTTGCCCCACAGCAGCCGCTCCGAGACCCGGTAGGCCCGTCCGATGGCGCGGTGCAGCGGCATCAGATGGACGAACGCCGCGGTGCCCACCTGACCGGCGAGTCCTCCCGGTTCGCCCATCGCCGGCGGCACGCCGGGCCACCACAGGTCGTCGGGGGCGACTCGCCCGGGGTTCCACCACAGCCGGTCCGGCCGGAGGTGGGGCACCCGGCCGGTCAGGGCCGCCGGGCCGAGCGCGAGCGACCACACCCGGGCGGCGAGGCCCTGGAAGGCGAGCGAGGCCGCGACCCTCGGCTCATCGGTGCGCAGGCTCGCGGCGACCGCCTCGACCCGGGCGCGCAGCACCGGCCCGGCGGCCCCCTCGCCGGTCAGCCGGTACGCCTCGCCGATCCGTACGTACCCCTCCTCGCGGGGGTCACCGCTCCCGGTGCGCAGGGCGAAGAACGGCCCGACCCGCGCCGCTTCCGGCAGCGGCGCCTCATTCACCGTCGGCCGGGGCCCGGAACGCCTCCAGCAGCCGGTCCGCCGCCAGCGTGGCCGTCAGCGTGCCCTCGCGGACCCGCTGTTCCAGCTCGGGCCCGAGCCGCCGCACCTCGGGGTGGGCGTGCAGCCGCGCGAGCAACTGGTCGCGCACCATCGACCAGGTCCAGTCGACCTGCTGGTCGCGCCGCTTGGCCTGCAGCGCGCCCGTGGCCTCCAGCACCCGGCGGTGCTGCTCCAGGCGCTCCCACACCACGTCGAGCCCGGTGGACTCGCGGGCGCTGCAGGTGAGCACCGGCGGGTTCCAGGGCGCGTTTGGCGGCTGCAGCAGCCTCAGCGCGCCCGCCAGTTCACGGGCCGCTGACTTGGCGTCCCGCGCGTGGGGGCCGTCGGCCTTGTTGATGGTGACCACGTCGGCCAGCTCCAGGACGCCCTTCTTGATGCCCTGCAGCTGATCGCCGGTGCGGGCCAGGGAGAGCAGCAGGAAGGAGTCGACCATATTGGCCACCGCGGTCTCGGACTGGCCCACGCCCACGGTCTCCACCAGCACCACGTCATAGCCCGCGGCCTCCATGACGACCATGGACTCGCGGGTGGCGCGGGCGACCCCGCCCAGCGTCCCGGCGCTGGGCGAGGGCCGTACGAAGGCGTCGGGGTCGACCGCCAGCCGCTCCATCCGGGTCTTGTCACCCAGGATGGAGCCGCCGGTGCGGGTGGAGGAGGGGTCGACGGCGAGCACCGCGACCTTGTGGCCGGTCCCGGTGAGCATCGTGCCCAGGGCGTCGATGAAGGTGGACTTGCCCACCCCGGGCACTCCGCTGATGCCGATCCGCCGCGCCCCGCCGGTGTGCGGCAGCAGCTCGACCAGCAGTCGCTGGGCGAGGTCGTGGTGGTCGGGCCGGGTGGACTCGACGAGCGTGATCGCACGGGCGATGTACGCGCGATTGCCGTCGAGCACACCCTTGGCGTACTCCTCGATGTCGATCGTCCGCGGCATGGCCTTACAGCTCGTGGCCGAGGTCGACGGCCAGCTTCTGCACCAGGTCGTGGGCGGCGTCCGGGATGACCGTGCCCGGCAGGAAGACGGCGGCGGCACCGGCCTCGTGCAGGGTCTGGACGTCGTGCGGCGGGATGACCCCGCCGACCACGATGGTGATGTCCTCGCGCCCCGCCTCGGCCAGTTGCTCGCGCAGCGCGGGCACCAGCGTGAGGTGGCCGGCCGCGAGCGACGACACGCCGACGATGTGCACATCGGCCTCCACCGCCTGCCGCGCGACCTCCTCCGGGGTCTGGAACAGCGGGCCGACGTCGACGTCGAAGCCCAGGTCGGCGAAGGCGGTGGCGATCACCTTCTGGCCGCGGTCATGCCCGTCCTGGCCCATCTTGGCGACCAGGATGCGGGGGCGGCGGCCCTCCTCGCGCTCGAACGCCTCGACCAGCGCGCGGGTGCGGTCCACGCCGGACGACGGTCCGGCCTCGTCTCGGTACACACCGGAGATCGTACGGATCTGGCCGGAGTGGCGGCCATAGACCTTCTCCAGCGCGTCGGAGATCTCGCCCACGGTGGCCTTGGCGCGGGCGGCGTCCACCGCGAGCGCCAGCAGATTGCCCTCCAGGCCCGCGCCAGGACCGGACTCGGCGGCCGCGGTCAGGGCGCGCAGCGCGTCCTGGCAGACGGCCTCGTCGCGCTCGGCGCGCAGCCGCCGCAGCTTCTCGATCTGCTGGGTGCGCACCGCGGAGTTGTCGACCTTGAGGACCTCGAGCTGCTCATCGCTGTCGATGCGGTACTTGTTGACGCCGATCACCGGCTGGCGGCCGGAGTCGATCCGCGCCTGGGTGCGGGCGGCGGCCTCCTCTACGCGCAGCTTGGGGATGCCCGCGTCGATGGCCTTGGCCATGCCGCCGGCCGCCTCGACCTCCTCGATGTGCTGCCAGGCCCGCCGCGCCAGGTCGTACGTCAGCTTCTCGACGTACGCGCTGCCGCCCCACGGGTCGATGACCCGGGTGGTGCCCGACTCCTGCTGGAGCAGGATCTGGGTGTTGCGGGCGATCCGGGCGGAGAAGTCAGTGGGCAGCGCGAGCGCCTCGTCCAGCGCGTTGGTGTGCAGCGACTGGGTGTGGCCCTGGGTGGCGGCCATGGCCTCCACGCAGGTGCGCGCCACGTTGTTGTAGACGTCCTGGGCGGTCAGCGACCAGCCGGAGGTCTGCGAATGGGTGCGCAGCGACAGCGACTTGGGGTTCTTCGGGTCGAACTGCTTGACCAGCTTGGCCCACAGCAGCCGCGCCGCCCGCAGCTTGGCGACCTCCATGAAGAAGTTCATGCCGATGGCCCAGAAGAACGACAGCCGGGGCGCGAAGGCGTCCACGTCCATCCCGGCGTCCCGGCCGGCCCGCAGATACTCCACACCGTCGGCCAGGGTGTACGCCAGCTCCAGATCGGCCGTGGCTCCGGCCTCCTGGATGTGGTAGCCGGAGATGGAGATGGAGTTGTAGCGCGGCATCCGCTGCGAGGTGAAGGAGAAGATGTCGGAGATGATCCGCATCGACGGCTGCGGCGGATAGATGTAGGTGTTGCGGACCATGAACTCCTTGAGGATGTCGTTCTGAATGGTCCCGGCCAGCTTCTCGGGCGGTACGCCCTGTTCCTCGGCGGCCACGATGTAGAGCGCGAGCACGGGCAGCACCGCGCCGTTCATCGTCATCGACACGCTCATCCGGTCCAGCGGGATGCCGTCGAAGAGCTGCCGCATGTCGTAGATGGAGTCGATGGCCACGCCCGCCATGCCGACGTCACCGGTGACCCGGGGGTGGTCGCTGTCGTAGCCACGGTGGGTGGGCAGGTCGAAGGCGACCGACAGGCCCTTCTGGCCGGCCGCGAGGTTGCGGCGGTAGAAGGCGTTGGACTCCTCGGCGGTGGAGAAGCCCGCGTACTGCCGGATGGTCCAGGGCTGGTTGACGTACATCGTCGGGTACGGGCCGCGCAGATAGGGCGCGGCGCCGGGGTAGGTGCCCAGGAAGTCGACGCCTTGGAGGTCCTCGGCGGTGTAGAGCGGTTTGACCCCGATGCCCTCGGGGGTGTCCCACACCAGGTCCTCCACGCCCTTGCCCACGCTGTTCTGCAGCGCGGCGGCCCAGTCGCCGGAGCTGGGCACCGGGCCTTCGGCCGGTCCGTCCAGATCGACCGCCGAGAAGTCCGGGATCTTCCCCGGCTCCACCGGAGCGCCGGCCATCACGCCACCCCCATGGTGTTCAGAGCCGAGGAGAGCACCTCGACCGCGTCGCAGCCCGCGAAGACGTATCCGTCCACTCCGGCCCGCTCGTACTCATCCTGTTGTGTGCCCGGCCGTCCGGCCAGGTAGACCCGGGTCGCCCCGGCCGCCTTCAGCCGCTCGGCCACGGCGGCCGCCTCCTGTGCGTACAGCTTGTCGCTGGAGCACAGGCAGGCCACGCGGGCGCCGCTGGCGGCGAACGCCTCGGCGACCGTCTCCGTGGTCACGGTGGCGGGTTCGTGGACCGCCTCGATCCCGCCCGCCTGGAAGAGGTTGGCGGCGAAGGAGGCGCGGGCGGTGTGCGCGGCGGCGGGGCCCAGCGCGGCCAGGAAGATCCTGGGCCGGCTGCCCTCGGCCGCCAGGTGGGCGTCGACGCGGGTGCGCAGCGCCTCGTACGCCTCGTCGCGGCGCACCCTCGGCAGTCCGCCACTGGGCGGCTCCGGGACGGGCTCGCGCTCGACGGGCCGCTCGGCGAGGTTCGGGAACTCGCTGACGCCGGTGATCGGCTCCTTGCGGCGGGCGAGGTCGCGGCCGCGGCGCGCCCAGGTCTCGGCGAGCCGGTCGCGGACCAGCCCGGAGGCGAGGGCCGCGGCCATTCCGCCGGCGCGCTCGATCTCCTGGAACCAGGCCCAGGCGGCGCGGGCGACGTCGTCGGTGAGCTTCTCGACGTACCAGGAGCCACCGGCCGGGTCGATCACCCGGGCCAGATGCGACTCCTCCAGCAGGATCGTGGAGGTGTTGCGGGCGATGCGGCGGGCGAAGTCGTCGGGGAGGCCGATCGCGCTGTCGAAGGGCAGCACGGTGACCGCGTCCGCGCCGCCGACGCCCGCGGCGAGGGTGGCCACGGTGGTGCGCAGCATGTTCACCCAGGGGTCGCGCCGGGTCATCATCACCGGGGAGGTCACCGCGTGCTGACGCTGGGCACGCGCCTGGGAGGGCGCGCCGCACGCCTGCGCCACACGCGCCCACAGGCGGCGGGCGGCCCGGAGCTTGGCGATGGTGAGGAACTGGTCGGCGGTGGCCGCGTAGCGGAACTCCAGCTGGGCGCAGGCGGCTTCGACGCTCAGCCCGGCCTCGGTGAGGGTGCGCAGATACGCCACCGCGGCGGCGAGGGAGCAGCCGAGCTCCTGGGCCGCCCCGGCGCCCGCCTCATGGTACGGCAGGGCGTCCACGGCGAAGGCGGTCACCCCGGGGTGGTCGCGGTGGCAGATCCCCGCGAGGTCGGCCGCGGCGGCCAGCTGCCCGGCCAGGCCGTCGTCGCCTCCGGTACGGGCGGCGAGCCCCAGCGGGTCCGCGCCGAGGTTGCCGAGCGCGGCGCCCGGCGGCACCTCGCGGCCGGCGTAGAGCCGCAGCAGGGCGCGGGCGGCGTCCTCGAAGTCGGCGCCCGCGTCGAGGGCGACGGGGGCGAGGTCGAGGTAGACCCCCTTGAGCGCCTCGGGCAGGGCGTCCACGGGCACTCCGGCCGCGCCGGCCGCGAGCCAGATCGAACCGGCGCCGTTCTCCAGGTCGGCGAGGATCGCCTGGTTGGTGCGCGCCGGATCGGGGTGGGCGTGTCGCTGGCGTACGTCCCAGCCGGATACGGCGGAGCCCTCGGCCCGGCCGCCGCGTACGAAGGGTGCGAAACCGGGGAATCCGGCGTCCTGGGGCGCGTCTTCGGCGGTGTAGAGGGGGTGGACGGTGATGCCGTCCTCGAGCGCGGTCGCGAGGGCCTCTTCGGCCTCGGCGCCCACGGCGTCCGATGTGCCGGTTTTGCGCAGCACGCCTTCGACGAGGTGGCGCCACTGTTCTCGCGTCACTTCAGGGAAATCGTCGGCTAGGGGAAGCCCGTCGGGCAGGACCGTCATAGGAGGAGGCTAGTGGGGTCCACTAAAGCCGGAGCAGTGGTTAAGCCTGTGAGCTTACTCTCTAGTGATCTCAGGGGTGTGCTCTAGGGATTTCCGTAGTGGCGACCGCCCACGGCCGGGGTGGGTGAGGCGTATGGGCCCGGCGCGGGGTGCGGAACGGGCGCCCATGGTCGACGACGGCCCCGGATACAGACCGGCTGCTTGGAGATGGGACCGCCTCGGGCACAGAGAGGCCCGCCCGGTGCGACGGGGGATGCACACCGGGCGGGCTCGAAGACCTTTTTACCGCATCAGCGGGGGGTTATGCATCAAAAGCGTGTTCGCTTCCCCGGTTCACCATGCGACGGGCAGCGAGATCAGGCCACGCGCGCGGATCGACGGCCGCCACCGGAGCTCCTCCCGCGGGACGTCCAGCCGCAGCCCAGGAAAACGCCGAAGCAGCGCGTCCAGAGCGATTTCCAGCTCCATCCGGGCCAGGGGCGCGCCGAGGCAGTAGTGGATGCCGTGGCCGAGCGCAAGGTGACCGGACCGGCCAAGATGTGGATTGAAGTCGTCCGGATCCTTGAACTGGGCCGGGTCACGGTGTGCCGAGGCCACCGAGAGCAGCACGGTCTCCCCCGCGGGAATGGTCACACCGCCGATCTCGATCTCCTCGAGCGGGAAGCGGCGGATCCCCAGCGACGCCGGGCCCTCGTACCGCGCCAGTTCGTCGAAGGCGGCCGCGAGACCGCTCGGATCCGCGCGCAGCGTCCGGAGGACCGTGGGGTGGTCGAGCAAGGTGAGCACCGAGTTGGCGATGAGGTGGACGGTGTTCTCGTAGCCCGCGAGGAGGATGAGGAAGGCGAGCGAGGTCAGTTCGTCCTCGGTGAGCCTGCCGTCGCCGTCCCCGGCCTCGTCGTCGCGGACCCGGATCAGATCCGAGAGCAGATCGTCCCCGGGCTCGGCGCGCTTCTTCTCGATCAGCCCGGTGTAGAAGCGGAGCATGCCGCCGACCGCTTCCTTCGCCGCCTGCGGCCGCGCCGGATCGGGGGTGATCAGGGCGTCGCTCCAGGCCCGGAAGTCGCGCCGGTCGCGCTGCGGGACACCGAGCAGATCGCAGATGACGATGATGGGCAGCTGTCCGGCGTAGGCGGCGAGCAGGTCCGCGTGG
Organism: Streptomyces sp. NPDC007875; assembly: GCF_042868035.1. Classification (NCBI taxonomy): domain Bacteria; kingdom Bacillati; phylum Actinomycetota; class Actinomycetes; order Kitasatosporales; family Streptomycetaceae; genus Streptomyces; species Streptomyces sp. NPDC007875. Next base: position 47,093 of record NZ_JBIADZ010000005.1, read on the forward strand.
CCGTCGGACGCGATGGCGTCGAGCAGTTCGTCGGCGATCCGCCTGACCGGTTCGCGCATCCGCTCCACGCGGCCGGGGGTGAACGCCTTGACCACCAGCCGGCGCACCCGGGTGTGGTCCGGCGGGTCCATGTTGAGCAGATTGGCGTCGAGGGCGGGCGGCAGGGAGAAGCCGCTGTAGTTGCCCGGGGCGGCGTGGCGCTTGTCCAGGGCCAGGCGCGGATCGGCGAGCAGCCGCCGCACATCCTCGTAACGGGTCACCAGCCAGGCGGGTCGTCCGTCGGTGCCGGCGATCCGATGGACCGGGCCGGCCTCGCGGAGCGTGGCCAGGGCCGGGTAGAGGTCCTCGATCATCGGGGCGGTGTCAACGAGCTCCGGGCCGTCCGTTCCGGCGGCGTGCGCGGTGTTCTGCATGGATCCCGACTCTAGGCGGTGGCGTCCTCCGGGCCTGAACGGGTGGGGCGTTTCCGCCCGTCCGGGCGATGCGCACGGATGCGCGTGGTGGTGGCCGGGAGGCGGCGCCGGGGCTGAATCCCCCCGGCGCCGCCTGTGCCACGGGCGGCCCCGACCCCCGTCCAGGGCCACCTCGTCTGTGATCCCCCCGTTCACCGCCGCTGGGCGGCGGCCCCCTCCCTCAGTTCCGCGAGCACCTCGTCCACGAGCGGCAGGTGATAGACGTCGGCGACACGGGCCAGATGCTCGTGTTCCTCCACCAGTTCGGCCCCTGTCGTCATCACCACGCTGTCCGCCGCGGACTCCGGCACATGTCCCGCTGCTTGATTCAGCAAACCGCGTCTGAGCGCCGCTGCTTCCACTACGGCAGCAAGTTGCCAATCGTCGAGTCGCGCCGCGCCGGCCTTGACATGCGCGATCTCCAGGACGCTGGCCTCCACATGGCGCCGTACGCCGCGCTGGACGTCGCGGATCTCCGCCATCTGACGGTTGGCCCGCCACTCGAGGTCCGCGAACGGCCACCAGGCGGTCCAGCGGGAGTGGCCCATGGACACCTCGGGGGCCTGCTCGGTGACCTCCCGCCACAGCGGCCGCAGCCTCCGGAAGCGGCGCCACGCGGACGCCCGCGGCCCCACGGCGGGGATGGCGAAACCGGCCAGCACCAGGAGCGCCGCGACCGAAGCGGTCAGCGGGGCGACCCCGTTGGAGAGCCAGTACAGCTCACGGCCCGCCCAGGAGAAGACGAAACCGATCAGCTTGCAGGCGCAGTACGCCAGTCCCAGCCAGCATCCGGCGGCCAGCACCCGCAGCCCCCGGGCCAGCCATGAGCCGCGCAGGCTGGCGGCATAGCGCGGGCAGAGGATGCCGAGCCCCGCCAGACCGGCTCCGAAAATGGCCAGATACAGCACCAGGAAGAGGACCACTCCCGGGGCGTCCGCGTAGGCGGTGCTGAAGTCGCGGGGGTGCTCGACCGCGTCCGGGCGGCCGACCGCGAAGCCGATGATGGCCACGGTCCATGCCACGGCCACGGCGGCGAACACCACGACGGGCCGCACCGCCGACCCCGTCCAGCGCAGCAGCAGCACCAGGGCGCCGGTGGCGAACACCACGACGGAGGAGTAGAGGAAGACCATGGCGAGATTGGCGACGCCCACCAGGCCGTCGAACCAGCGGTAGACGCTGGGCGCGGAGAGCAGGAACACATTCGCCACGGCCGCCGTCATCACACAGGCCAGGCCGAGATCGGCGTTGGCACGGTCGCGGAACCAGGCCCGGGCCTTGTATCCGGCCATCGCCCAGGCGGCGGCGCCGAAGCAGAGATACACGAGGTCAAACACCGGTGTCACCGCCCGGTTCACCGCGTACGCCACCGTCGGCGCCGCCGGTGCGGTCGCCCCCATCGGCGCGGTCCGCGCGGTCGCTGCGGACGTGGCGCAGCGCCGGGCCGAGCGCCGCGGCGAGTTCGGCCGCCCGGCCCTGGAGCGGCAGTCCATGGTCCGGCGAGGTCGGCACCACATGCTCCATCAGCAGCGTGCCCAGCACCTCGGTCTCGCGCTCGGTGAGGTTGTCGTAGCAGTGGTGGCGGGCGAAGTCCGGGGTCATCCCCAGCCGGCGCATCGCGGTGGTCACATCGACGGACGGCGTCCACATCCGCAGCGCGTCCTCGGTGACCGCCGGGTCCTGCTCGTGTCCGAGCAGGAGATGGCCGATTTCATGCAGCACGATATGGATCTGGTGCCAGGGGGACGTCCTGAGCTCGTAGAAGATCCAGTAGTCCTCGTCGGTGGAGGCGGTCATGCCCGAGACCACACCGCCCAGGCTCATCGGCACCAGGTGGACGGGGCGTCCGACGCGGCGGGCGACGAGATCGCACAGACCGGGCAGGTCGGTCGAGGCGGGCAGCCCGAGCTCCTTGATGAGCTGCTTGCACTGCCGCCGTATCCGGCCCACTCGCATGCCTGTACCACCCTCGTATCCGGTCTGCCGCCAGGAGGAGAACAGTTCCGGGTCATCGGCGGCCATTCGTCGCCTCGCCGTCCGGACCGCCCGAACCGTCCGTTCCCGCGGCCCCGTTCGGGCCGGGAGGCTCGGGCGGAAGGTTCATCTGCTGCCGGAACTGGGAGATGATCGTGGTGAGACTGTCCTGGACCTCCGGTGGGAGGCCCACGGAGCGCAGCGCGATGCTGCGGACCCGCTTGTCGCGCATCGCGACGAGGAACCGTACCTCCTCCTCGACCCGCTCGGCCTGCGAAGGCGAGAGGTCGCCCAGCAGATAGCCGACGGGCACGGCGAAGAACTTGGCGAGCGCCCGCAGCACATCCGGGCTGGGATTGGTGCGCTTGCCGTTGCGCAGCATCGACAGATACTGCTCGGTCACGCTCACCCCGCCGTACTCCTCGCCGCCGCTGATCTCCTCGGCGACGTGGGCGTTGGTGTACGGCGCGCCCGGCGGGTGCATGGTGGTGAACAGGTAGTTGAGCCGGTCCGCCAGCGGGCTGTCGGCGGCGTCCGGTGACCTGTCGGCACCCGCTGCCATCTGCGCCCCCTCACGGCTGCTCCCGGGCTCGAACACCCTCACGGTTGGTTAAGGCGGACGATGCCGCGCGACGCATCCTGCCATGTCCATCGCACAGCACACCAGTCCGGTGCCGAATCGTGGGGGCGGCCGACTTAACTACCAGTTGGTAGCTGGGCCAAGAGGGTGATCGATCAGGCGAGGGAGGAGGTCGGCCGACGGCCGCGATGTCCGCTTGCTGCCAGCGTCCGCGGCCGAGGGGCCGGTGTCCTCCCTCGCTCTCAGCGCATGCGCCGGGCGCTCAGTCCACGCTCTGGAGAATGTGCGGCTCGGCGAGGTCGTCCTCGTAACCGGCGAGTCGGATCGGTGCGGAACGCGCCCATACTTCCAGACTGCCCACCTCCGTGGCCTGCACGAACCGCCCGCTGTTATCGGCGCGCGCATCGTCGCTCTGTGTTTGTTCGGGGGTCACCGCACACTCCCTCGTGTCGGCTGAACCGGATCTGTCGTCAGATTAACCAGCGTCTGAACGGTCCGCGCGTCGATTCTCAGGGACTGGACAACGAGCCGTCGCCGAGACCCCCTTCCGCGCCCGGTGGCCGCGCGGAGCCGTCCGTGGTGAGCTGGTACGTACGAGACCCACCGAACGCGTCTCACGTGCTGGACAGCGCCGCATCCCAGGCCACATGGCCGTCCGGGCGCACCAGCACCGCGTTCCGGCCCGCCCAGCCGTCATGGGCGGTGGTCGGGCGCGCGGCCACGGTCCGTATCCGGTCCGGACTCCCGGTGATCGCCTCGGCGGCGGCGCGGGCGTCGGCGGCGCCCGGGCCGTCGGCCGCCCCACTCCCCGCATCGCCGCCCGGGCCGAGGTGGAGCAGTACGAAGCGCCCATCGGCCAGCAGCGGATACAGGCTGGGCTCGGGCGCCCCGTCCAGCCCGAGGTCGGGGGCGCGGGTACCGGCCAGTGAGTGGCCGCCCCCGGCCTCTCCCGGCTCCCCCGCCTGCCCGGCCTCCCCCGGCTTCCCCCCGGCCGGGCCGTAGGCCACGTCCAGCGCGGAGAGCTCCCCGGCGAACTGCCGGTTGACCGCCGGGTGAGCGGCCAGGAGCCGGCCGAACACCGAGCGCAGGGCGCGCACGTCGGCGGTGTGCGTGGCGCCGAGCACGGTCTGGGCCTGGGTGTTCTCCAGCAGCGCGGCCCCCACGGGGTGGCGCTCGGCGTGGTAGGTGTCCAGCAGCCCCTCGGGGGCGCGGCCCTGGCACACCGCGGCCAGCTTCCACCCGAGGTTGAAGGCGTCCTGGAGCCCCACGTTCAGGCCCTGGCCCCCCATGGGCATATGCATATGCGCCGCGTCCCCGGCGAGCAGGATGCGGCCGTCACGGTAGCGGGCGGCCTGGCGGGAGGCGTTGCCGAACCGGGACAGCCAGCGGGGCGCCCGCATCCCGAAGTCCGTGCCCGCGACCTGGCGCACATATCCGCGCAGCTCGTCGAAGGTGAGCGGCTGATCGGCGGGGACGGTGAGGGACTCCCCGGTGGAGCCCGCGATGCGGTGGTGTCCGTCGGCCAGCGGGACGACCAGGAAGCCCCCGTGCTCATTGTCGACCGAGGGGGCCGAGGGCGGCGCGTCGAGCACCACATCGCCGAGGAAGCCGGTTGTGGTGGCGCGGGTGCCGGGGAAGTCGATACCGGCGGAGATCCGTACGGTGCTTCCGGCCCCGTCGCAGCCCACCACCCAGGCCGCGCGCAAGGTGTACGTCCCGTCGGGGCCCGCCACATCCACCTCGGCGGCGTCCGCGTCCTGGCGCACCTCCAGCGCCCGGTGCTCCCAGCGGATCTCCCCGCCCAGCTCCCGCAGCCGCTCCTCCAGCAGCTGCTCGGTGCGGAGTTGCGGCAGAACCAGCGTGTACGGGAAGCGGGTGTCCAGCACGGAGAAGTCCAGCCGGACCGGCAGCCCGCCGTAGTGCCCGGTGGGCATTGGAACGCCCTCGCGGACGAACGGCCCGGCCAGACCGCGCATCGCCAGCACCTCCAGGGAGCGCGGATGCAGGGTCAGCGCCTTGGAGTGCGGGCTGCGGGCGGCGGCGCGCTCGATCACGGTGACGCCCACACCCACCAGCCGCAGTTCGGCGGCGAGCAGCAGCCCCACGGGTCCGGCCCCCACCACGACGACGTCGTTCACCACACCATCTCCCTTGTCGCGCGATCCATCCCTTGATCCCTCTCTTGATCCAGGATCAACAATCTGCCCCCAGTAGACTTGATCCTGGATCAAGACGCAAGCGAAGGAGATCGGCGGCATGGGCCTGGACCGCACGGCCGTGGTGACGGCGGCGCTGGAACTGCTCGACGAGGCGGGGCTGGACAAGCTCACGATGCGCAAGGTGGCCGAGCGGCTGGGCGTGCAGCTCAACACCGTCTACTGGCACGCCTCCAGCAAGCCCCGGCTGCTGGAGCTGATGGCCGACACGATGCTCGAGGGATGCGCCGACGCGCCGCTCCCGGACTCCTGGGACGACCGGGCGTGCACCCTGGCCCACCGCTATCGCGCCGCGCTGCTCTCCCGCCGCGACGGCGCACGGGTCGTGGCCGGGACATATGTCGCCGAGGAGCACACGCTGCGCTTCGCGGACGCCCTGACCGGCGCGTTCCTCAGCGGCGGCCACAGCCCCGCCGAAGCCGGCTGGCGAACCTGGTCGCTGGTCTACTTCACACTCGGCCTGACCCAGGAGGAACAGGCCGCCCAGGGCATCGGCGGCATGGAGCCGCTGCTGCGGGCGGCCACCGCCGAGCGCTTCCCCGCCCTCGCCGCGGTCGCCGGACACTTCGGCGACTTCGAGCACCGCTTCCAGCACGGCGTCGGGCTGATCGTCAAGGGGCGGGAAGCAAGCGCGTAACCCGCCCTCTCAGGCCCGGGAGGTCCGAGGTCTTACCGCGTCTGCCGCCATGCGGGCGCCATTTTCCCCATGACTGCCCGCCGTCCATCCGATGTTTATGGCGCACAAGGGGTTCCGGTTCTGCCACGCGGGCTGCATCATGCCCGCGGGGGTTCAGATCGTGGAACCTCAGGCATGTACGTGACCGCCCGCTGCCGCCCCCGCAGAAGATCGCCCGCACCCGGTTCACATCCCCTGGAGTGTCATGTCATCCGCACTCACCCGAAGGACAGTCGTCGGCACCGCCGTGGCCGCCGGTGCCGCCGCCGGACTCGCCGGCCCGGCCACCGCGTACGCCGCCGAGCCGCAGGCCCCCGCCGCGGCCACGGCCGCCCACCCCGCGGGGGACCCCTGGGCCACGGTCCTCGCCGACGCCGACATGGTGTGGCAGAAGCTGCCGCAGACCTGGTACGAGGGCCCCTTCCTCGGGAACGCCCTGCTCGGCTCGGGCATCTACGCCGAGCCGGGCGACGCGAACGCGGTGCGCTTCAATGTGCAGCACAGCGAGGTCCAGGACCACCGGCCGGAGTTCGGCTCCCTCTTCGGGCTCGCCCGGCTGCCCATCGGGTACTTCACCCTGGAGCCGGTCGGGGCCATCACCACCATCGACTGGCGGCTGCGGCTGCGCGACGCCGAGCTGACCGGGACCATCACCACCGACCAGGGCACCCTCCGTCTGCGTGCCCTGGTCCACAACTCCCGTTCCCTGCTGGCCATCGAGGTGACCCCGAGCGCCGGTGAGGCCGCGTTCCGCTGGGTGTTCCACCCCGCCGAAGCCATCAGCCCGCGGGTCGACTTCAAACCGGTCCCCGACGGCTACACCGGCAACCCCCCGGCCGTCGTCGAGGACCACCACGGCATCCGGGCCGCCGTGCAGCCGCTGCTCGCCGGCGGACAGCATGTGACGGCCTGGCGGGAGCGGACCCACGCGGGGCGGCGGACGCTGTATGTCACCGTTGCCCACTCCCACCCCCGGCGCACCGCGCGCGACCGTGCGCTCAAGGACATCCGGTTGGCCTCGGCGCTCTCCTACGACGTCCTCGCGCCCAGCCATCGCGCCTGGTGGCACGCGTACTACCGGAAGAGCTTCCTCTCCCTCCCCGACGCCCGGCTGCAGCGCTTCTACTGGATCCAGCTGTACAAGGTGGCCGCGGCCGCACGCGCCGACGCCCCCGTGATGGCCACCTCGGGCCCCTGGCTGGAGTCCACCCCGTGGCCCGCGACCTGGTGGAACCTCAATGTGCAGCTCGAGTACTGGCTGATCCACGGCTCCAACCACCTCGAACTCGACGCGGTGACCCGGGCGCTCGGCGAATTCCGCGACAACCTCTCCAACCAGCTCGACACCCCGTACCGCAAGGACTCGGCGGGCATTCCCCGCACCACCGACATCCACCTGGTCAACGGCGGCGACGCGGCGAACGGCGGCTACGCGGTCGGCATCCCCGGCCAGGACCCACCCACCCCCGAGGTCGGCAACCTCACCTGGGCGCTGCACAACGTCTGGCTGACCTACCGCCACACCATGGACGAGGCGGTGCTGCGCGAGGTGGTCTACCCGCTGCTGCGCAAGGCCATCGCCTACTACCTCCACTTCCTCACCCCCGGCAGCGACGGCAAGCTGCATCTGCCCGCCACCTTCTCGCCCGAGTACGGCGTCAACGCGCCCGACTGCAACTACGACCTGATGCTGCTGCGCTGGGGCTGCGCCACCCTCCTGGACTCGGCCCGGCTGCTCGGCGTCAAGGATCCCGCCGCGCCGCGCTGGCGGGAGGTGCTGGCCAAGCTCACGCCGTACCCCGTCGACGAGAACGGGTTCATGATCGGCGCGGGTGTCCCGTTCGCCAAGTCCCACCGCCACTACTCCCATATGCTCGCCGTCTATCCGCTCTACGAGGTCACCTGGGAGGACCCCGCCAAGCGCGAGCTGATCGAGACCTCCCTCAACCACTGGGTCGGCTTCGAGGGCGCGCTCCAGGGCTACACCTTCACCGGCGCCGCCTCGATGTCCGCGCAGATGGGGCGTGGTGAGGACGCGCTCAAGTACCTGGGCGAGCTGATGAGCCGCTTCATCCAGCCGAACACCATGTACAAGGAGTCGGGCCCGGTCATCGAGACTCCGCTGTCCGCCGCGCAGTCGCTGCACGACATGGTGTGCCAGAGCTGGGGCGGGGTGATCCGGATCTTCCCCGCGCTGCCCGCCGCCTGGCGTGAGCTGGTGGTCCACGACTTCCGCACCCAGGGCGCGTTCCTGCTGAGCGCCGCCCGCGAGGACGGCCGAACCCGCTGGGTGCGGCTGCGCAGCGAGGCGGGCGCGCCCTGTGTCGTGCGGCATTCCCTCGACGGGCCGATCGAGGTGCGGGACGTGCGCGGGCGGCGGCTGCCGTACGAGACCGTGGGCACGGGAACGATCCGGATCGCGCTCCGCAGGGGCCAGGAGGCGATCATCACCGCCCGCGGCGACCGCCCGGACCTGACGGTGCGCCCGGTCCAGCCAGGCGAGCCGGCGCCGCGCTGGGGGCTCCCCGCGTCCTGACCCTCCGGCAGGATCTCCCGGCACGCATCTCCCGGCCGGGCCCGGCCGGGAGATGCGGCGGTCCGGGCCGGTCGGTCCGGTCCGATGACGCGGTCGGTTCGACGGCACGGTCCCGTCGGTGGAGCGGTCCGGATCGGCCCGATCGGCGTCCGATGACGACTGCCGACCGCCGATCCGGGATACCCATCACGCATGAGACGCATCAGTGACTTCGACCGCCGGCTGTTCGCGCGGGTCGCGGACAGCCGGCTCCGCGGCGCCCATCCGCTGCTGCCCCGGCTCAGCCGGGCCGCCGACCACGGCCGGCTGTGGTTCGGCACCGCCGGAGTGCTCGCCACGGTGGGCGGCCGCACCGCGCGGCGGGCCGCGCTGCGCGGGATCGGCTCGCTCGCCGCCGCCTCACTCGTGTCGAACGTCGTGGTCAAGTGGACGGTGGAACGCAAGCGTCCGGTCATGGACACGGTGCCCCTGGTCCGCCGGCTGCGCCGGCAGCCGTGGACCAGCTCCTTCCCCTCCGGGCATTCGGCCTCCGCCGCCGCCTTCGCCACCGGGGTGGCCCTGGAGTCCTCGCGGTACGGCCTGATGGTCGCCCCGCTCGCCGCCGCCGTCGCCGCCTCCCGGGTCTACGTGGGCGTCCACTACCCCAGCGATGTGCTGGCCGGAATCGCCCTCGGCGCCGGCGCCGCCGCGCTGACCTGCCGCTACTGGCCGCCGCGCCCCGAGGCTCCGGCGCAGGCCCGGCCGCGGATCTCGGCGCCCGCCCTGCCCAAGGGCGAGGGACTGGTGGTCCTGGTCAACCAGCGGGCCGGGACGGCCACCCCCACCGGCGGATTCACGGTCGCCGAGCAGTTGCAGGTGCTGCTGCCCGCCGCGGAGATCCTGGAGTGCGGGCCCGACGACGACTTCATGGACCTGCTCCAACAGGCCGCCCGGCGCGCCGCCGACCGGGCCGGGGCGCTGGGCATCTGCGGCGGGGACGGCAGCGTCAACGCCGCCGCGACGATCGCGGCCGAACGCGGGCTGCCGCTCGCCGTGTTCCCCGGCGGCACCCTCGACCACTTCGCGCTGGACGTCGGCGTACCGGCCTTCGAGGACACCGCGCACGCCGTGACCGAGGGCGACGCCGTGGCCGTGGACCTCGGCCGCGCCACCCCCCTCGCGGGAGGCGGCGGGACCAGCCAGTTCGTCAACACCTTCAGCATCGGGTTCTACCCGGAGCTGGTGCGGATCCGGGAGAGCATGGAGGGCCGGCTCGGCAAGTGGCCCGCGGCCGCCGTCGCGCTCACCCGGGTGCTGCGCGCCGCGAGCCCCATGGAGGTCGAGGTCAACGGGCGGCCGCGGCGGCTGTGGATGCTGTTCGCCGGCAACGGCATCTACTCCCCCGAGGGTTTCGCGCCCGCCTACCGTCAGCAGCTCGACGACGGGCTGCTCGATGTGCGGGTGATCGACGGCGAGGAGCGGCTGGCCCGCACCCGGCTGCTGATCTCGGCGCTCACCGGCACGCTCGGGCGGTCCCACGTCTACACGACGCGGCGCATGCGCCAACTGCGGCTGTCGGGCCTCCACTCCGTGGACAGCCGGGCCTACGATGGAGAGGTGGCCGCCGACCCCGCGGAGGAGCTGCTGATCGACAAGTGGCCGGGGGCGCTGACCGTCTACCGCCCCGCCGAGCCGCAGAACGAACTGCTCCAACGGGCCCGTACGGCCGCCGCGAAGGCCCCCCATTGGTGGAGGTCTCTACTACGCAAGTAGTACTCGGAAATCTGTGCTCAAGGACGACGACGGGGGCGCCTCCCACCGTCAAGGATGAGGGCATGGACGACGACCGATCGGCCCAGGGGGCCGCGACGTGACCTCCCTTGCGCTGTCTGTGCTGCTGGCCCTGGTCTCGGCGGTCTGCTACGCCGCCGGGGCCATACTCCAGGAGCATGTCGCGGCCACGACGCCGCGCCTCGCGGCCGCTCCGCTGCGGCGCGGGAGTTGGTGGGCCGCGGTGACCCTCAACGGCGCGGGCGCGGTCCTCCATGTGATCGCCCTGGCCTACGGCCCGCTGAGCGTGGTGCAACCCCTAGGGGCTCTGACGATCGTCTTCGCCCTGCCGATGGCGGCCATATTCGTCCGCCGCCGGGTCGGCGGATCCGGCTGGCGGGGCGCGCTGCTGGCGACCGCGGGGCTCGCCGGGCTGCTCTCCCTGACCGGCACCTCGCGGGCCCAGGCGCTGGCCGAGCAGGAGGGCGTCTGGCTGGTCGTGATCACGGTCTCCACCATCGCCGTGCTGGCCGGGGCGGCTCGCCTGATGCGGTCGCCCGTCATCCGCGGTGTGCTGCTGGCGGCGGCCGCGGGGACGGCATTCGGTGTCTCGTCGGTGGTCACCAAGAACGTGGCCGTGGAGTGGACCTGGGACGCGTGGCAGGACGCCCTGCCCGGCCTCGTCACGATCGGGCTGCTGGCCTCGGGCGGGGTACTGCTCTCCCAGGCGTCGTACCGGGGCGCCGGGCTGGCCTCGCCGCTGGCGACAGCGACCGTGGTCAACCCCGTGGTCGCCACCGCCGTGGGCATCGCCGCGCTCGGCGAGAACTTCCGGCACGGCGCGCCCGGCACCCTGCTGGCCCTGGGCGCGGCCCTCGTCGCGAGCACCGGCCTGGTGATGCTGACGGTGCACAACGCCGAGGCGGAGGCCGAAGCAGCGACCGAAGCAGCAGCCGGGGCGGCCCCGGCCGCGGCCGCCGAGGGCCCGGGCGCCCCCGGGCACGGTGCCGGGGGCGGCGGGCCGGAGGTTCCGGAGGGGCCCGGCGGATCCGGCCCGCACGAGGTGCCGGACGGCCCCGACGGGCCTGCCGAGCCCGGTACCCCGCTCCTTCTCCCCCAGCCGATCCCCCGCCAGCCCACCGGCGAGAACGACCCCGGCCCGCGCCTGCCCGAATGCGGCGAGGCCGTACTGCAGCACCACGCCTAGGCGGCACCTCGCCTAGGCGGCACCTCGCCTAGGCGGCGCCGGGCCGTCCCGCGCCGAGCAGCTCCACCAGCCCCGACAGGCCCTCGTGGCCATGGCCGTCCGCGACCCGGCGAGCCATGAGGTCGCCGATCGGGGCGATCAGTTCGGGGCTGATGCCCTGGTCCCGTGCGGAGCCGGTGAAGTTGACGAACGCGGCCGACTGCATGGCGAGGTTGGAGACCACCCCGGTGGCGTGGTCTCCGGAGTCGATCTGCCCCGCGAAGCCGTCCACGGCCCCGGACATGGCGGTCAGCCAGCGCCCCAGCAGCGGGGCGACATCGGCCGCCGCCACTTCGTCCGACCGCACGAGGGCGTAGGCGTGCAGCACGCCCGAGAACATTCCGTACATCGCGCTGAGCAGGGCGAGGTCGTACAGCGGGGCACGGCCGGGGTCCTCGCCGAGATGACGGCTCTCGCCGAAGAGGTCCAGCACGGCCCGGTGGTCGGCGAAGGCGGCCGGTGAGCCGCTGTAGAGGAGGATGGCGGCGGGCGTCCCGATCATCGGCGGGACGGCCATGATGCCGCCGTCGAGGTACTGGGCACCGTGTCCGGCCGCCCATGCGGCCAGGTCACGGGCCTGCCGCGGAGTGCCGTTGGTGAGGTTGACGACGGCCTTACCGGACAGGGCGTCCCCAAGGGGCTCCAGCACCTGCCCTACGGAGTCGTAGTCCAGCAGGCAGACCACCACCAGGGGGCTCGCCGCGACGGCCTCACCGGCCGTGGCGGCGGTCAGCGCGCCCTCGGCGGCGAGCGCCTCGGCCTTGGCGGCCGTACGGTTCCACACCGTCGTCCGGTGCCCGGCCGTCACCAGGGCGCGGGCCAGCGCGGTGCCCATGTCGCCGAGGCCCAGCACCGTCACGGGGGTTTCGCTCATTGAGGTTGCTCCAGTTGTTTCGATACCGCTTGGTCCGTAGGGGTCCGGCGCGCCGCTCACAGCCTCGTTCCCCGGCGGTAACGTGGGCAAGTACGTACTAAAGAGTGCGTACTTACCTTGAGGTCAGTGGGGGGCCATGCGGAAGCAGCCTTATGTCTGCGGTCTGGACGCGGCCGTGGATGTGATCGACGGCAAGTGGAAGGTGCTGATCATCTGGGCGCTCAATCACCAGCGGTGCCGCTTCGGGGAATTGCGGCGGCTGGTTCCGGGTGTGAGCGAAAAGGTACTGACGCAGCAGCTGAGGGAGCTGGAGGCGGACGGAATCGTCCACCGGGAGACGTACGACGTGGTGCCGCCGAAGGTGGAGTATTCGCTGACCGAGCTCGGCGACGAGCTGAATACGGCACTGGGCCCGCTGGGCGCGTGGGGCAAGCGCCGGATGGCGGTGCTGGAGGAGGCGGCACAGGGCTGACCTCCGGGGCGGCCGCACCGCCCGGGGCGGCGGCGCCGGCGAATCGGCGTCAACCGGCGCCGTCGCACGTATTTTCCAACCGGGCCTTCGCGGGGTAGGGGTGTGGAGATCACCCCGCTCACTTGGAGGCCCCGTGACCGACAGCGCTCCCCCGAGCCAAGCGCGCACACCCTGGCGAGCCGTTTTCGGCGGCTCGATCGGAAATCTCGTCGAGTGGTACGACTGGTTCGTCTACGCCAGTTTCGCCACCTACTTCGCCGGAGCCTTCTTCCCCAAGGGCAACGACACCGCACAGCTCCTCAACACCGCCGGGATCTTCGCGGTCGGCTTCTTCATGCGTCCCGTCGGCGGCTGGCTGCTTGGCCGGTTCGCCGACCGGCGCGGCCGTAAGGCGGCGCTCACCCTGACGGTGACGCTGATGTCGGCCAGCGCGCTGCTCATCGCCATCGCCCCGACCTATGACCAGGTCGGCTACTTCGGCGCGGCCGTGCTGCTGGTAGCGCGGCTGCTGCAGGGGCTGTCGGTGGGCGGTGAGTACGCAGCCAGTGCCACCTATCTCACCGAGGCGTCCCAGCCCGGGGGCCGCGGTTTCGTCTCCAGCTTCCAGTACGTGTCGATGACGATGGGCCAACTGATCGGTCTCGGTCTCCAGATCGTGCTGCAGCACACCATGTCCGATGACGCGCTGCACTCCTACGGCTGGCGCATTCCGTTCATCGTCGGCGCCGTGGGCGCGGCGGTGGTCTTCTGGCTGCGGCGCAATCTGCTGGAGACCGAGGTCTACACCGAGGAGGACGCCCACCAGGAGGAACGAGGGACGATCGCCGAGCTGCTGCGCCACCGCAAGGAGGCGGCGCTCGTCATCGCGCTGACCATGGGCGGCACGGTCGCGTACTACACGTACACCACCTATCTCACCAAGTACCTGTCGAACACGGCCGGTCTGAGCAAGTCGGACGCGTCGCTGGTCAGCTTCTGTGCGCTGTTCCTGTTCATGCTGTTGCAGCCGCTGGCCGGATCGCTCTCGGACCGGATCGGGCGCCGTCCGCTGCTGATCACCTTCGGCTTCGGCTCGATGCTCGGCACCGTCCCCATCATGACCGCGCTGTCGCACACCGACACCTTCACGGGGGCGCTGCTGCTCTCGCTCGCGGCGCTGGTCATCGTCACCGGCTACACCTCGATCAACGCCGTGGTGAAGGCCGAGCTGTTCCCCACCCATGTCCGGGCGCTCGGGGTGGCCCTGCCGTACGCGCTGGCGAACGCGCTGTTCGGCGGGACCGCCGAGTATGTGGCGCTGTGGTTCAAGAAGGGCGGCGCGGAGTCCGGGTACTACTGGTACGTCTCGGCGTGTGCGGCCGTCTCGCTCATCGTCTACCTCACCATGCGGGAGACCCGCGACGCCGCCCTCTCCCGGGACCGCGCGGACGGCCCGGCCGCCCCGGGGAAGCAACGGACGACTGCGGTGTGACGGCGCCGAGGGGCCGGGCCCGGCGTCAGCGGCCGGCGGTCACGCTCATCTGAGCCCAGACCACCCGTCCGCCGTTCACGCCCGGCCGGTCCCCCCACGCCTCGGCCAGGGCGCGGACCAGCGCGAGTCCGCGTCCGCACTCGTCCTCAAGACCGGCCTCCCTCGGCGTGGGGACGGCCGGTCCGCCGCCCTGGTCGGCGACCTCGATATAGAGCATGCGCCGCTCATGGGCGCGCAGCACACAGAGGATCTGCTCGCTTCCGGTGTGCACCAGGGCGTTGGTGAACAGCTCGGACATCACCAGCTCGGCGGACTCGCAGAGGTCCTCCTGGAAGCCCCACTCCAGCACCCATGAGCGCACCCGGTGCCGGGCGACGGCGACCGAGGCGCCTCTGGCAGGCAGCTGGAACCTCTCCTGACGGAGGGCGGAGTCAACGCTCCCGGAGTTCGGGTGGTGGGCCATCGTCGAGCGTTGACGCAATGCCACGGCCATGTGCCTTCCGTCCGTCTATGTGGGGGCGTGAATGCCGTACGTGAATGCCGCAAGTGTGCGACACAGCAGCCACGTTGGACTGGTCACACCCGTCACTATCGTTGCTGCAAGCACCAGTTGGCAAGGCGCGATCTGCAAAATGCAGAATAGCCAGCGCACTCTGTTGCCCTCACCTCGCACGTGGCACACTGATCCTGACAAGACCGTCCCAGGAGGTACGACGTGGGTGAAGCGCGATCTGCCCCGACCGTCGGGCAGATGGTCCTCGGCATGAGGCTGCGGGACCTTCGCGAGAAAGCCGGCGTCAGCTACGACCAGGCTGCCAAGGCGCTGCACGTCAACCAGACCACGGTGCGCAGGATGGAGAAGGCCGAGGTCGGCCTGAAACTCCCCTACGTCGAGAAGCTGCTGCAGACCTATGGCGCCGAACAGGAAGAGATCGACTCCTTCCTCGCGCTCGCCGAGGAGGCCAACAGACCGGGCTGGTGGCACCGGTTCCGCGATGTGCTGCCGGACTGGTTCAGTCTCTATGTGAGCCTCGAGGGCGTGGCGAGCCGTATCCGCGCCTACGAGCCGCATTTCATCCCCGGACTCCTGCAGACCGAGGAATACGCCCGCACGCTGCTCTCCATCGGCTTCCCGCACGGGTCCAGCCAGGAGCTCGACCGCCGGGTGGCGCTGCGGATGGAGCGTCAGGAGCTGCTCAGCCGCCCGGACGGACCGCATCTGTGGGTGGTGATGGACGAGACCGTGCTCCGGCTGTCCATCGGGGGTCCCCAGGTGATGCGCGCCCAGATCGACCACCTGATCGAGGCGGCACAGAAGCCCAACATCACCCTTCAGGTGGTGCCGTTCTCCGCCGGCCCGCACCCGGGCATGGGCGGACCCTTCCAGCTCTTCCGGTTCCAGATCCCGGAACTGCCGGACATCGTCTACGCCGAGGGCCTGACCGGCGCCGGCTATCTCGACCAACGTTCCGATGTGGCCGCCTATTTGGAGGCCCTGGACCGCATGGGCACCCAGGCCACACCGGCGCGGCGCACGGAGAGTTTTCTCCGTGGGATTCGCAAGGAGCTCTGACTGTGGATCAGGTACATGTGTACAACGGCATGCCGGCCAAACATCTGGGGACCGAAGGCTGGGCCAAGCCGTGGAGCGGTCCCAACGGCGGTGCGTGCGTGGAGGTCCTGAGGCTGCACGACGGGCGGGTCGCCCTGCGTCAGTCGACCGATCCGGACGGCCCTGCCCTGATCTACACCCACCATGAAATCGAGAGGTTCATCCAAGGTGCCAAGGCCGGCGCCGCGGACTTCCTGCTCACACGTCCAGACCCCAACCTGACCTCCTCGGCGGGTACCGCACCGGAATGGAGGGCCGCGTGACCGATTACGGGCTCGCCCCTGACCAGATCGACACCACCAAGCCGCACCCGGCTCGGATGTACGACTTCTACCTCAACGGCAAGGACCACTACGAGGTCGACGCGGAGGCCGCCGGGCGGGTGCTGGAGGTCTATCCGACCGTCCGGCTCAACGCCACCATCAACCGGGCCTTCATCCACCGCGCCACCCGCTGGCTGGCCCGGGAGGCCGGGATACGGCAGTTCCTCGACATCGGCACCGGCATACCCACCGAGCCCAACCTCCACCAGGTCGCCCAGGGCGTCGCCCCCGAGGCCCGGGTGGTCTACACCGACTACGACCCCATCGTGCTGGCCTATGCCCAGGCGCTGCTCATCGGCACCCCCGAGGGCCGTACGTCCTATGTGCAGGCGGATGTGCGCGATCCCCAGCGGATCATGAGCGCCCCCGAGCTGCATGAGACGCTGGACCTGGACCAGCCGGTGGCGATCTCCGTGAACGCGCTCTTCCACTTCATCCCGGAAGAGGACAAGCCGGACGAGATCATCCGCGAGCTGATGGCGCCCCTGGCCTCGGGCAGCTATCTGATGCTGACCCACTCCACGCATGACTTCTCGGCGGAGACCTGGCGGAACGTCATCCAGGTCTACAAGGAGAGCGGCATCTCCTTCACCACCCGCTCCCAGAGCGAGGTCGGGGCCTTCTTCGACGGTCTGGAGCTGGTCGACCCGGGCGTGTCGGAGCCCCACCACTGGAACCCGGACCCCGGGGACCGCCCGGAGACCATCCGCAGCGCGGACATCAACATGTGGGCGGGCGTGGCCCGGAAGCCCTAGCGGCACGATTCCCGCGGCCGGGCTTCACGGCCCGGTGTCACGGCGCCTTGGTGCCGTCGCCGACCGTGAAGCCCAGTATCGCGCCCCCGCCCGGGCGCGGCCGGGCGAAGACGGTGCCGCCGTGTGCGAGGGCGACCTCGCGCACGATGGCCAGCCCCAGCCCCGAACCGGGCAGGCTGCGCGCGCCGGGCGCGCGGTAGAAGCGGTCGAAGACGCGCTCGCGGTCCTCCTCGGCGATGCCCGGGCCCCGGTCCAGGACCTCCACCCGGCGGCCGGTGATCACCACCTCGACGGGCTCGGTGCCGTCCTGGTCGAACTTGGCGGCGTTCTCCACCAGATTGGAGATCGCGCGCTGCAGGGTGGCCGGGCGGCCCGTCAGCCGGGTGTCGCCCTCGGTCCGTACGGTGATCTCCCGGCCGGTCCTGCGCCGGGCGAGGGTCGCGGCGGTGGTGGCCGCCTCCGCCAGCGAGACCTCCGTACGGGGTTCGTCGTCCCGCTGCCCGGCCGCCAGCTCCACCAGCTCATTGACGAGGTCCGTCAGCTCCCGGGTCTCCCCGGCCAGATCGGCCAGCAGATCCTCGCGTGCGGGCCCCGGCAGCTCCTCGAAGCGGCGCAGCAGCGAGATATTGGTGCGCAGCGAGGTGAGCGGGGTGCGCAGCTCGTGCCCGGCGTCCTCGACCAGCCGCCGCTGGTCGTCCTTGGAGCGCGCGAGCTGTCCGAGCATGCCGTCGAAGGCCCGCCCGAGGCGGCCCACCTCGTCGTCCCCGGCGACCGGCACCGCCACCTGCATCCGGCCGGTCGCGGCCACGCTCTCCGCGACCCGGGTCAGCCGCACCAGCCGCCGGGTGATCCGCCCGGCCAGCCACCAGCCGGCCAGTCCGGCGGCCAGGATGACGGCGACCACGAACAGCGCGGTGCGCTTCTGGAGTTCTCGCAGCAGATCCTCGGTGTCGCTGATCTGCTGGCCCACCTGGACCGCGCCGGTGCCGTCGCCCACGGCCACCGTGGCCATGCGGTACTGCTCTCCGCCGATGCCGATCTCGCGCCGTACGACGGTGCCCGGTGTGCGGGAGGCGGCGGTGAGCCGGTCGTCGCCGCTCACCGGCAGCGGGGGCTTGCCCGCGTCGTAGACCGTGCCATTGCCGTTGATCACCTGCACGTCCATCCGGCTGATCCGGCGCAGATCGTCCCGCAGGTCGTACGGGACGGGCACGGTGGCCTCGGTGGGGTACTGCCGCAGGATCACCTTCTCGCTGCGGACCTCGCCGCGCAGATCGTGGATCACATCGTCGAACGCCGACTGCTGGTCCACCCGCACCAGCCCGGCCGCCGCGTCATAGCTGAGACCGCCGACCAGGAGGGTGACCACGGAGGCCACCGCCGCGAACGAGAGCGCGAAGGTGGTCCGCAGACTGGGCCGCCCACGGCGGAGCGGTGGAAGGCGCACCATTACTCCTCCCGCAGGGTGTATCCGACTCCGCGCACCGTATGGATCAGCGGGGTGCGCCCCTCCGGATCGACCTTGCGGCGCAGATAGCCGATGTAGACGGCGAGGTTCTTCGATCCGGGGCCGAAGTCGTAGCCCCAGATGCGGGCGTAGATGGTGGTGTGGTCCAGGACGATGCCCGCGTTGCGCGCCAGCAGCTCCAGCAGGTCGAATTCGGTGCGGGTCAGCTCCAGCTCGGTACCGCCGCGCCAGACCCGGCGCGCCGAGGAGTCCAGGTGCAGATCCGCGACCTCCAGTACCCCGTCGATGGCGGCGTCCTCCGGCGCGGGCGGTTCGGCGGGGGCGGCGCGGCGCAGCAGCGCGCGCAGCCGGGCGAAGACCTCCTCGACCTCGAAGGGCTTGGCCACATAGTCGTCCGCCCCGGCGTCCAGCCCCTCGATCCGGTCGGCGGTCTCGACCCGCGCGGTGAGCATCAGGATGGGGGTGCGGTCCCCCTCGGCGCGCAGCACCCGGCACACCTGCAGCCCGTCCACGCCCGGCATCATCACATCCAGGACGACCACGTCCGGGCGCTCGCGGTGGATGGCCGCCAGCGCCTCTATCCCGTCGGGCACGGCGGTGACGCGGTACCCCTCCAGGGTCAGGGCGCGTTCCAGCGCCTGGCGGATGGCACGGTCGTCCTCGGCGAGCAGCACGGTGTTGGTCACACCCCGAGTCTGCCAAGGCCACAGGGGTACCCGCCCCGGGCGGGGCTCCTGAGCGGGGCTTCTTACCCCGCTCTCACCTTCTTCACGCGACGGGCTTACCGGGCCCGGAGAAGGTGTCCGATACGTTCCGGGGGGAACCCGCCCCGGGGATGCAACCGGCCGGAGAAAATACCGCATGAAGATCGCATTCCTGCTGCACAACGCCTACGGGATCGGCGGAACGATCCGGACGACGATGAACCTGGCGACGGCGCTCGCCGACCGCCACGAGGTGGAGATCGTCTCGATGATGCGGCATCGCGAGACGCCGCGTTTCGCCCTCGACCCCCGGGTGCGGCTGGTCCCCCTGGTGGACACGCGTCCGGAGAGCGCGGACGCGAAGGACCCGCTGTTCTTCGAGGCCAGCCGGGACTTCCCGGCCACCGAGAAGCGGCACCGCCAGTACAACCGCCTGATCGACACGCGGGCCGCGGAGTATCTGCGCGGCTGCCCCGCCGATGTGATCATCGGCACTCGGCCGGGGGTGAACGTCTACATATCCCGCTTCGCCCCCCGTCGTGCGCTGCGCATCGCCCAGGAGCATCTGCGGCACGACGCGCACAGCAAGAAGCTGCGGCGGGAGCTGGCCCCGCACTACCGGCTGCTGGACGCCATCGTCACCACGACGGAGGCGGACGCCGCGATCTACCGCAAGAAGATGCCGTTGCCGGGGGTGCGGACCCTGGCGATACCCAACAGCGTCCCCGAACCGGCCGTCGCCCCCTCCGAGGGCACCACGCCGGTGATCGCGGCGGCCGGGCGGCTGGTCCGCGGCAAGCGCTTCGACCTGCTCATCGACGCCTTCGCGGAGGTCACGGCGAAGTTCCCGGCCTGGCGGCTGCGGATCTACGGCGGGGGCGCGGAGAAGGAGCGGCTCGCGGAGCACATCGAGCGGCTGGGCCTGTCCGGGAGCGCGGAGCTGATGGGGTCCTACTCCCCCATCGAGGAGAAGTTCGCGAAGGCGTCGCTGGTCGCGGTGGCCTCGGACGCCGAGTCGTTCGGGATGACGATCGTGGAGGCCATGCGCTGCGGGGTGCCGGTGGTGAGCACCGACTGCCCGCTCGGCCCCGCCGAGATCATTGAGGACGGGATCACCGGGCGGCTCGTCCCCACCGGGGACAAGGAGGCGCTGGCGAGCGCCCTGATGGAGCTGATGGCCGACGCCCCGGCCCGGCACGCGATGGCCGCGGCCGCCCTGGAGAGCTCCCGGGCCTACGACCCGGAACCGCTCGCGCAACGCTACGACCAGCTCTTCGAGGAGCTGCGCGCGAGCCGGTTCGCCCGCTTCTGGGAGCGCGGCCGGGCCGCCGCCCGCGCCCGCCTGCGGCGCCTGGCCCGCCGCTTCGGCATCTCCCCGGCCCGCCGCACCCCGGCGGCGGGCGGAAAGGCGAGCGCCTGACGCCACGCCGGACCGCGCCGGGCGAGGCGTAACCGCTACGGCCGGGGCCGCGGAGCCGCCCGCCGCGCCCCGGCGCTACCAGGACGTCGGGGCGTAGTCCTTCAGGAAGCAGCCGAAGAGGTCCTCGCCGCGCTCGCCCCGGACGATCGGGTCGTAGACCCGCGCCGCGCCGTCCACCAGGTCGAGCGGGGCATGGAAGCCCTCGGCCGCCAGCCGCATCTTCTCCGGGTGCGGGCGCTCGTCGGTGATCCATCCGGTGTCGACGCTCGTCATCAGGATGGAGTCGGCCTCGAACATCTCGCGTGCGCTGGTGCGGGTCAGCATGTTCAGTGCGGCCTTGGCCATGTTGGTGTGCGGATGGCCCGCGCCCTTGTAGCCCCGGCCGAACTTGCCCTCCATCGCGGAGACGTTGACCACGTACTTGCGCCGGGCGGGCGAGGCGGCCATCGCCGGGCGCAGCCGGCTCACCAGGATGAACGGCGCCGTCTCATTGCACAGCTGGACCTCGAGCATCTCGACCGGGTCCACCTCGTTGACCCGCTGCACCCAGGTGTTGGTCGGGTCCAGGTCCGGGACCAGCCCGCCCGCGTCGATCGCGGTCCCGGCCTCGATCCGGGCCGGTGAGGCGGAGCCGCTGGTGAGGGCGAGGGTGGTGAGGTCCTGCGGGGTGAGGGCGCCGTCCTGTGGTGTGCGGGGCGCCGGCAGGGCCGCCTGGGCACCGCTGCCGAAGGCGCCGAGGACGAGGGACTCGGGGAGCTCCCCGGCGGGGAGCGGCGCCGACTCGCCCGCTATCAGCTCCGCGTACGCCTGGGGTGTGCGGCGGACGGTCTGGGCGGCGTTGTTGATCAGTATGTCCAGCGGCCCCGCGGCGCTGACCTCGTCGGCCAGCGCGATGACCTGGGCGGGGTCGCGCAGATCGATCCCGACGACCTTGAGCCGGTGCAGCCACTCCCCGCTGTCCGGCATGGCCTTGAAGCGGCGGATGGCGTCGCCCGGGAAGCGGGTGGTGACGGTGGTGTGCGCGCCGTCGCGCAGCAGCCGCAGCGCGATATACATGCCGATCTTCGCCCGGCCGCCGGTGAGCAGGGCCCGGCGCCCGGTGAGGTCGGTGCGGGCGTCGCGGCGGGCCCGGTTCTCGGCGGCACAGTCACGGCACAGCTGGTGGTAGAAGGCGTCGACCTCGACGAACCGGGTCTTGCACACATAGCAGGAGCGGGGGCGCGCCAGGATGCCCGCGATCTCGGTGGAGACGGAGCTGCTGAGCGCGCGGCCCAGCGTCTCGTCGTCGATCCGGTCGGCGGCGCCGGTGGCGGTGGCCTCGGTCACGGCCTTGTCATGGGCGGTCTTCGCCGCTCGCCGCTCCTGGCGCCTGCGCTGCTTCACGCTGCGGTAGATCCCGGAGGTGGCCCGGCGGACCATGATCGCATCAGGATGGTCGACCGGCAGCCGGTCGAGTTCCGCGAGGACGCTCAGACAGGTCGCCAGCCGCTCCGGGTCGATGCCCGGCTCCTCGGCCGCCGCCCGTTCGGCCCGGCCTTCGTCTATCACCGTCATCGCCGCTGCCGCTTTCTGGTTCGCCTGTTCCCCTGGACAACGGCGAAACTTTACGGAAGCGGAGGCGTATGCGCCAAACCGCGCCGGCCTCACCCTCCTCCGGGCTTGCGGTACACATAGCCGCCGGTCCGCGCCGGGACCCGCGCTCCGGCCGGGTGCCCGGCGTCCGTCAGCGCGCGGATCACGCCGTGGTCCGGGGCGAGCGCACAGGCCGGGTCGGTACGGGCGGCGTCGCCGGTCAGGGCGTACGCCTGGCAGCGGCAGCCGCCGAAGTCCTCCGCGCGGCGGGAGCAGGTGCGGCACGGCTCCCGCATCCACTCCTCGCCCCGGTAGCGGTTGAAGGCGGTGGAGTGGTCCCAGATCCACTCCAGGGTGTGGTCGCGCACATTGGGCGGGTCCAGGTCCAGCAGGCTCGCGGCGGCGGGGCAGGGCAGCGCGGTGCCGTCGGGCGCGACGGTCAGCGAGACCGCGCCCCAGCCGCCCATGCAGGGCTTGGCGACGCCGTCGAAGTAGTCGGGCACGACCCACACCAGGTCGACGGTGCCGCCCAGCCGCTGCCGCCGGCGCTCGACCGTCTCCCGCGCCCGGGCGAGCTGGTCGCGGGTGGGCAGCAGGGCGTCGCGGTTGCGCAGCGCCCAGCCGTAGAACTGGGTGTTGGCCAGCTCGATCCGGTCGGCGCCCCAGTCCAGGCCGCGCTGGATGATGGCGTCGAGCGCATCGAGGTTGTCGCGGTGCAGGACGACATTGATCCCGAGCGGCAGACCGGCCTTGCGCACGAGGGCCGCGGCCCGCTCCTTGGCGGTGAAGGAGCGGTACCCGGCGATCCGGTCGGAGGCGGCCGGATCGGCGTGCTGCAGGGACAGCTGGACACTGCGCAGCCCGGCGGCGATCAGGTCGGCCAGCCGGGCCTCGTCCAGGCCCACCCCGCTGGTGACGAGCTGGGTGTAGATCCCGGCGGACTCGGCGGCGGTGACGATCTCGGCCAGATCGCCGCGCAACAGCGGTTCCCCGCCGGAGAGATGGGTGTGCACCACGCCGAACTCCCCGGCCTGGCACATCACCTCCGTCCACTGGGCGGTGGACAGCTCACGCGAGCGGCGGACCAGCTCCAGCGGGTTGGAGCAGTAGGGGCAGTGCAGCGGGCAGCCGTGGGTGAGCTCGGCGAGCAGGGCCCAGGGGCGGGGCGCGGCGGTCATCGGACCCAGCCCTCCGTACGCATCCGCCCGAGGAAGGCGGGCACGTCCTCGGCCACGGGCGCGCCGGGGAAGCGGCTCGTGAGCTCCGCCACGATGGCGTCGAGGTCGCGGTCGCCGTCGCACAGCCGCAGGATGCGCGCGGCGCTGCCCTGCAGCACCACCACCCGCTCGGGCAGCACCAGCAGATCGGCGTCACGCACCCGGTCGTGGCGCAGGCTCACGGCGGGGGACAGCGCGGGCCGCCATCCGGCCGGGACGGACGGAGCGGGCGGGGTGTCCGGGGCGGGCGGGGTGTCGGCGGCGGTCATGCCCCCTCCCCTGGGCCGTCCTTGGTGTCGGCGTGCTCGACCGCGTCCAGCAGCGACCACAGCACATCGCATTTGAAGGCGAGCGCCGCCACCGCGCGGTCCCCGTCCTCGGGGGTCCGCGCCCAGGTCAGGACCAGGTCGAGCGCCTCGGTGCTGTCCCGGCGCCCCTGGTCGACCCGGTTGCGGAAGTAGGCCAGGCCCTCGCGCTCGATCCAGGGGTAGTACCGCTCGAAGGCGTCGATACGGGTGAGCATGATGCCGGGCGCGGACAGCTCGGTGAGCGAGGCGGCGACGGCTTCCAGCGGGCCGCCCAACCGGCAGAAGTTGACATAGCCGTCGACCGCCAGCCGCACCCCGGGCACCACCTCGGCGCCGGACAGCAGCCGGTCCCGGTCCAGGCCGGCGGCCTCGCCGAGCCGCAGCCATCGCTCGATGCCGCCCTCGCCGTCGGCGGCGCCGTCGTGGTCCTGGATGCGGCGCAGCCACATCCGGCGCAGCCGTGCGGTGTCGAGTTTGGCGGTGATCAGCGCGTCCTTGATGGGGATATGGCGCTGGTAGTGGAAGCGGTTGAGGATCCAGCGGCGCAGTTCGGCGGGGGTGAGTTCGCCCGCGTGCATCCGTACGTTGAAGGGGTGGCGGTCGTGGTAGCGCTCCTGCGCGACCGCGCGCAGCCGCTCCTCAAGACGTGTCCGTGGGGTGCTCACAGGTCGATCACCATCCCGTCGGCGGCCACCTCGACGCCCAGTTCCCGCAGCACCGTGTGCTGGGGCGCGGCCGGGTCATTGAGGGGGTTGGTGTTGTTGAGGTGGGTGTACAGGGTGCGCGCTTCGAGTGCGGCGAGCCGCCGCGCCGTGCCGTCCGGTCCGTCGATCGGCAGATGCCCCATGGCGGTGGCGGTACGCGAGCCGAAGCCACTGGTGAGGGGCTCGTCGTCGGACCAGAACGTGCCGTCGACGATGACGTGGGCGGCGCTTTCGGCGGCGCGCTGGAAGGCCTCGGGCCAGGCGGCGAGCGCGGGGGCGTAGAGGAGGGAGCGGCCGGTGGTGCGGTCCGTCAGCCGCAGGGCGACCACCCAGGCGTCGTCGTCCGGGGCATCGAGTCCGGCCGCGTAGCGGGGGCGTTTGGCGCAGACGGGGACGGCGCCGACGGCGAGGGGCGAGTCCTCGGCGAGCGGGCGGTCCTCGGGGCCGAGGGGGCGCCAGGCCAGCGAGGCGTAGGGGGTGAGGACCTCGCCCAGGTGGAGTCCGGTCAGCAGGGCGTGCCGGACCGGGGCGGTGGCCACGATCTCGATGCCGTCCGCCTCGCGCAGCCGGGCGATGCCGAGGGTGTGGTCGAGTTCGGCGTCGGTGAGGATCACCCCGGCCAGCGGGGTCCGGCGCGGTTCGGGCCCGGGGTGCAACTCGGGGCAGTCCTCGACCTGTTCGCCGAGGTCGGGGGTGGCGTTGACCAGATACCAGCGGCCTTCGGCGGCCTGGACGGCGAGCGAGGCATGGCGGCGGCGCCACCCCGGGTGGGCCCGTGCCCCGGAGCATCCGGGGCACGCGCAGTTCCACTGGGGTACGCCGCCACCCGCCGCGGTGCCGAGCACGCGCACGCGCATGGCGGGGAGCTCAGCGGGCGTTCAGCGAGTAGGCGGTGACCTCCAGCGCGGTCTCCACGACCACGTAGTCGGGCGCCTGCCAGGCGGTTTCCCCGGCGTCCGTACGGGTCCGGTCCGTCGCCTCGGGTGCCGTGTGCGGTGTGGTGTCGTTCATGGTTTCGACCTGCCTTCCATCTGGGTGGGGATTGGTCAACGGGACGGGACGGACCGTCGGTCGGCGGTCCGGATCCGCAACGCCCCGCCGTCGAGGGTGGTGCTGTCGTCCGCGGTGGTCGATGGCGTCGTCGTCGGGGACGGGGTCATGAGCCGCTGCTGGGGTAGGCGGTTCCGATGCGCACCTCGTCGAGCAGCAGCTTGCGGTAGTGCTTGGTGTCGGTGGACGCCGCCCAGGTGCTGTTCACCGTGAGCCGGACATAGCGCTTGGTGGTGGCGGGGATGTCGATGAACGCCACCCCGCGGGCGCTGGGCAGCGTTCCGCTCGCCACCGGGCCGCCCCAGTCGCGGCCGTCGACGGAGACCTGCACCTGGTAGTCGCGGATGCGGGCGGACTGCTCGGTGTCGGAGCGGGCGTAGGAGACCGACCACTCCCGCTGGTTCACCGCCAGATAGCGGAGGTTCTTGGCGGACCGCAGATCGAAGGTGACCGAGGCGGGCAGGGTGGTGGCGTTGTCCCAGTAGGTCCCGGGGTCGCCGTCGAGCACGGCGGAGGCGGGGTGGCCGCTCGCGGAGACACTGGCGCTCGCGGTGACCGAACTGGCCGGAACGACACCCTGGCGGCCGTCGGTGCGGACCGCGAGGACGGTGTCGTACGGATCCCAGCCGGTGATGCCGGAGATGGTGATCCTGCCGTCGCTCTGGCGGAAGTTCAGCTTCTTGCCGGTACGGAAGTCGGTGACGCCGGTCGCCTTGTAGCCGTTGTCCCGCACGGTCAGTGTGGAACCCGAGGGCCTGGTGAGGACGTGGACGAAGTGGCGATCGGGGTCGGTCTTGCTCACCGTGGTCACCCCGTGGGCGCCGTCGTTCCAGGCGCCGGGCTGCAGTCCGCCATAGGAGTAGCCACCCCCCTCGGTGCCGCCCAGCGACCCCCAGATCCTGTCGAGATAGGTCTTGGCGTAGTCGTTGAAGGCTTCCTGCTTGCTCGGGAACCGCCCGTTCACCTGGGCGGTTTCTGCCATGAGCGATTTGACGGAGGATCCGGAGTTGCTGATCAGCCGGCCGAGGGTGAGTCCATGGTCCACCGCCGAGTCGGTGCCGCTGTACCACCAGGCCCCACTGCTGGGCAGCTTGAAGCAGGCTTCGGTGAGCCGGGGCTGCGGGGTCCAGATGGCCTGGGGATAGTCATAGGCCGGGGTCATCCCGGTCTTCTGCTCATTGCTGACCGTGTCCATCATCGGCGTGTCTTCGTTGTTGTTGCTCAGCAGCCAGCCGGGACGGTCGGCACGGATCTTCTCGTAGAGCCCGTGGTCGATCCAGTAGTCGTTGTCGTTGTCGATCCAGAACCCGGACAACTTCGGGTACTTCCGCATCACTTCCACGAAGTTGTCGTAGGAGTACTCGCCGAAGCCGTCGCGCGTGGTCAGGTCGACGTCACGGCCCTTGTAGGCCGAGTAGGCCGCCGAGTCGAGCCATTCATGGCCGCCCTCGGCATGCCACTGCGGGTCGTCGGTCATATAGAGCATGACCTTCAGACCCTGGGCGTTCGCCGCGTCGATCAGCTCGCCGAGGAAGTCCCGCCGGGTGGAGCAGCTTCCGGGGACGGCGGACGGCCAGGCCCGCGCGTAGCCCAGACGGCTGTGGAAGGAGGCCAGCACCAGGTAGGAGGCGTGCAGCCGCTTGGCCTCGGCCACCCAGTAGTCGGCCTTCCAGCCGCCGTCGGTGACCACCTTCTCCCAGGCGGAGCAGCTGGTGTAACCGGGCGAGGTGCGCATGCCCCAGTGCAGGAAGAGGCCCGCCTGGGAGTCGCGCAGCCACTGCTGACGGGGATTGACCACATCGGCCCGCGCCGGGGCGGGGCCGGTCAGGGCGAGGGTGGCGACGACCGACAGCACGGCTGCCGGCCAGGCGCCGAGGCGCCGGCGCGATCTGCGGCCCATGAGGGCTCCTTCTCGGGGGCGTACGGTCATGTGCCGTTCTGTTGCAGCGTCACCGGCTGTTGGGGTTCGGTCAAGAAGCGTGCGTCAAAAATCCTCCGACCTCTCCCGCTGTACATTCCCTGTGCGACGCCAAGGATCAAGCGGAATCCGCTGGTAGATGGACACTTTCCGCCGACCGGCCCCCACGCCACCGGCCCCTTGGTCCACACCATTCCTTGACTCATCGCACCACACCTCCTACCTTCCGCGATGCACTGTCCGCGCTCAAAGGAGATGATCATGCAAAGATCCACACGATCACGCGGTCTTCGCTCCTGCCTCGCGGCCGTCACCGCGGCCACCACGGTCGCCGCCGGCGCCCTCACCGTGAGTCTCACCACCGCGGTGCCGCATGCCCTCGCGCTGGACAACGGCCTGGCCCGTACGCCCCCGATGGGCTTCAACAACTGGAACGCCACACACTGCGACGCCTCGTTCAACGAGTCCATGGTCAAAGGCGTGGCCGACGCGTTCATCTCACTCGGCCTCAAGGACGTGGGCTACACCTACGTCAACATCGACGACTGCTGGGCCGAGCCGAACCGGGACGCGAGCGGCAATCTGGTGCCCCATCGCACCCGCTTCCCGAACGGCATCAAGGCCGTGGCGGACTATGTGCACGCCAAGGGGCTGAAGTTCGGGATCTACACCAGCGCCGGCACCAAGACCTGCAACGCGGCGAACGGCTTCCCGGGCGGGCTGGACCACGAGAAGCAGGACGCCAAGCAGTTCGCGTCCTGGGGCGTGGACTACCTCAAGTACGACAACTGCAACAACCAGGGCGTCGACGCCCAGAAGCGCTACAAGGCCATGCGCGACGCGCTCGCCGCCACCGGCCGCCCGATCCTGTACTCGCTGTGCGAATGGGGCCAGACCACTCCCAAGGTATGGACCTGGGGCGAGCCGGTCGGCAACTCATGGCGCACCACCGGCGACATCAGCGACAAGTGGTCCAGCATGATCGACAAGCTGCACATCAACGAGGATCTGGCGCAGTACGCGGGCCCCGGCCACTGGAACGACCCCGACATGCTGGAGGTCGGCAACGGCGGGATGACGGCCACCGAGTACCGCACCCACTTCAGCCTGTGGGCGATGATGGCGGCGCCGCTGCTGATCGGCAGCGACATCCGGAACGCCTCCGCGACCACCCAGTCGATCCTGAAGAACACCGACATCATCGCGCTCGACCAGGACACTCTGGGCAAGCAGGCCACCATTGTCTCCTCCAGCGGCGGGAAGACCGCGTACACCAAGCAACTGGCGAACGGCGATCGCGCGGTGGCGCTGCTCAACGAGAACTCGTCCAGCAAGACGATCTCGACGACGGCGAGCGCGATCGGCCTCGGCGGCTCGCCCTCGTACCGCCTGAAGGACCTGTGGTCGAAAGCCACCTCCACCACGAGCGGCTCGATCAGCGCATCGGTGCCCGCGCACGGCACGGTCGTCTACCGGGTCTCCCGTGGCTGACCGTGGCCGACCTGTTGACGCGTTAGGAAGCCTTCCTTACAGTCCCCCCATGTGAACAAGGATCAGACAGGAGAATCCTTGATGGAGCGTTCACCGCTCTTACCGCGCACCGCCCTCGCTCTCGCGGCGACGGCCGCGCTGATCGCCCCGGCCGCGGTCGCCTACGGTGCCGAGCGGTCCCCTCAGGCGCCGGCCGCGTCCTGGAGTCTGAAGTGGAACCCCGCATCGGGGGCGAGCGTCGCCGACGCCTTCGAGGGCGCCGAGGACGACCGCGCCGACTCCCATCCCGGTGTCACCCATATCTACCCCTACCAGGGCGGTTTCCGTACCGACATCCACTACCCCAAGGACGTCGACACCAGCACCGACCGCCAGCGCCAAGAGGTCAGGGGCATGGAGCAGAACGGCTCCGCCGTCAAGATCCTCAAGAACGAGACCTGGCGGATCCAGTACCAGATGTATGTGCCGGACACCCTCGACGCGACCACCAGCTTCACCCACATCATGCAGATCAAGGTGGGGGACGTGGCCGCCCCGCTGTTCACCATGTCGCTGCATCAGCACAGCGACGGCCCGAAGGTCGAGATCCGGACGTCGGACGACGACGACAACCTCACCGAGGCCGGGGCCGCCGACATGAAGCCGATCCAGGGCACGTGGAGCGATGTGTCGGTCGAGGTCAAGGCGGCCGACTCGGGCGCGTACGCGGACTGGTCGGTGACCACCGACGGCAAAAAGGTCGCCTCGTACAAGCGCACCGGCCTGGACCTGTGGCGCGGCAAGAACTATCTGCGGCCCAAGTGGGGCATCTACCGGAGCCTGAACAGCACCGGCCTCCAGACCACCTACCTGCTCACCCGGAACTTCACGGCATACAAGCTCCAGTAGGAGGGCGCGCGATGAAGAGCTATCGGAACACCCTGGTGGCCGCGGCCGCCACCACCGCACTCACCGCGGGACTGCTGCTCACCCAGACCGGCACCGGCAGCGCCGCGACCTCGGCGGCCGACTCGGCTCCCTCGGACATCAAGACCGTCTCGTCCGGCTGGTCGATCCCCTGGGGGCTCAGCTGGCTGCCCGACGGCTCGGCCCTGGTCACCGAGCGCGATTCGTTCGACGTCTACAAGCTCACCCAGTCGGGCACCAGGACCCAGGTGGGCACGGTGCCCAATGTGGTGACCACCGGCGGTGAGGGCGGACTGATGGGCATCGCGGTCTCCCCGAACTGGAACAGCGACCACGCCGTCTATCTGATGCACACCGCCTCCGACGGCAACCGCATCGCCCGGATGACCTACGACGGCTCCTCGCTCAGCGGCTACAAGGCGCTCGTCACCGGCATCAAGAAGAACAAGTACCACAACGGCGGACGCCTGAAGTTCGGCCCGGACGGCTATCTGTACGCCACCACCGGGGAGGCCCAGACCCCCGATCTCGCCCAGGACAAGAACTCCCTCAACGGCAAGATCCTCCGGATGACCACGGACGGCAAGCCCGCACCGGGCAATCCGTTCGGCACGCTCGTCTACTCCTACGGCCACCGCAATCCGCAGGGCATCACCTGGGATCCGCAAGGGAGGCTGTGGGAGGCCGAGTTCGGCAACAGCAAGTACGACGAGCTCAACCTCATCGAAGCGGGCAAGAACTACGGCTGGCCGATCTGCGAGGGCGAGTGCTCCACCTCGGGGATGACCAGCCCCAAGCGCCAGTGGCCGACCGGCGACGCCTCGCCCAGCGGGGTCACCTACGCCGACGGCGCGATGTACATGGCGGCGCTGCGCGGTGAGCGGCTGTGGCGGATCCCGGTGGACGGGACGAGCGCGGGCACCCCCAAGGCGTACTACACCAGCTCCTACGGGCGGCTGCGCACCGTGGAGACCGTGCCGGGCAAGAACACGCTGTGGCTGTCCACGACCAACGCCGACAACAACGGCGGGGAGCCGGACGGTGCGGACAAGGTGTTCCAGGTCGAGTTGAAGTAGCGCCTTCGCGGATGAGCGTACGGGCGCGGTCCGCGGACCGTGCCCGTACGTCCATGTCGCGCCCGTGCGTCCGTGTCAGTGTGCGAGCCGCTCGTTCATGAGCAGGAAGGCGCCCAGACCGTGAAGGTCGTTCGTATTGCGCGGCCGGTTGAGGTAGTAGGCCAGGTCTCCGACGTTGGTGCCCTCGCTGATGTCGGAGATGTTCGTCAGCCCGTCGGAGCCGACCGACACCTTCCGCAGCACGCCCTGATAGCCCCTGCGCGCCGCCGAGGCGTAGCTGCCGCCGCTGATCCAGCCGTGTTTCAGGGCCGCGTGCAGCATCAGGGTGTACATGCTGGAGGCGGAGGTCTCGGTCCAGTTGCCGGGGTCGCTCGCCTTGTCGACGACCTGGAACCAGCGGCCGGTGGCCGGGTCCTGGTAGCGCGCGAAGCCCTTCGCCAAATGCCGAACGTTACCGATCAGTTCGGCGCGGCGCGGGTGGTTTGCGGGGAGCATTTCCAGCACCTCCACATGGGTCATCGCGGTCCAGCCGATGGCCCGTGCCCAGAAGTAGCCGGAGGTGCCGGTGGTGGGATCGGGCTTCCACGGGGCGTCCCCGTCGGCGTCAAAGGCGTGGTAGAGCAGCCCGTTGGACGCCTTGAGGTGACGGAAGTACACCGAGAGGTTCCTGGTGACCTCCTCGTATGCGTACGCCTGGTCGCCGTAGGCGATGCCGTAGCGCAGCAGGAAGGGCTGGGCCATGAAGACGCCGTCGCCCCACAGTTCGTTGGTCTTGCCGGTGGCGTGCCACATCCCGCCGTCGGCGGTGCGCGGATAGGTGGTGATCCGGTCCCGGATCTGGTCGGCGGCGGTCCGGTAGCGGGGGTCGCCGGTCTCCTGATGGAGGACCAGCAGCAGATTGCCGGACTGCATCGCGTCGAGGTTGTCGAAGGTCCGGCTCATATGGCCGTCGGCGTCGACGAAGTTGTCCACCCAGCGCTTGATGTACGCCAGGTACGAGGGCTCCTTGACCCGCTGGTAGACGCGGTGGGCGCCGAGCAGGAACAGCCCCCGGGTGTAGCCCCAGCCGCCGAGCGACGCGGGGTCGGGGTAGCGGGCGATGGTGGAGTCCACCACCGCCCGGGACCAGTCGGCGGGCGCCGCACCGGCGCCCGCCGTCGGGAGGAGAAGGCCGCCGGTGATGCCCAGTGTGCTCGTGAGCAGGGTTCTGCGACTGATCACTGGAATCTCCTTGGGTGTCAGGGCGCTCTACCGAGCGCCATGTACACGCCAAGAATATCGGCGAACGTTCCGTACCGGAGCAAAAGCGGAGGAAAGTCGAGAATCCGCCGTACCCGTCAGTAGTCCGGCCACCAGCCGGCCGGTGGCGGGCGGGAGCATCAGCCCCAGCATGTTGTGACCGGTCGCCAGCAGTACCCGGGGATGGCCGGGTACCGGGCCGATCAGCGGCAGCCCGTCGGGGGTCATGGGCCGCGGCCCCACCCACTCCTCCCGGCGGTCGTCCCAGTCGGCATGGCGCAGATACGGGCGCGCGGCGGCGACGATGGCCTCGATGCGCCGCTGCCGGAACCGGTCGGCGTCGCGCTCGAACTCCATCGTCCCGGCGACCCGGACCCGCTTGCCCATCGCAGTGAGCACCACCTTGGCCGCGCCGAGGTGGACCAGGCGGGAGGGCGGCGGTTCGGCCGCCACGGAGAAGCTGTACCCCTTGCCCGCCACCAGGTCGACGTCCAGGCCGAGCCCGCGGACCAGCTCACGCGGCCAGATGCCCCCGGCGATGACCACCGCGTCGCTCCGGTACGTCCCGGCCGAGGTGCGCACCTCGGTGCGGCCGCCCCGGTCCGTGACGGCCGACACCCGGGCGCCCTCGATCAGTTCGACGCCCTGGCCTCGCAGCCGCTCGGCGAGCCGGTCCACGAAGAGCGAGGGGTCGAGTGATCACTGGCGCTCCACCACGAACCCCGCCCGCGCGCCGTCGGTGAGCGAGGGCTCCGCCTCCGCGAGCCGGGTCCCCTCCAGCACCCCGCCGGGCGCGATGGGGGCGTCCAGCGGGCGGAAGGCGGCCAGCGCCTCGGCGGCGTACTCGCGGGAGGGGAAGGCGAACAGGAAGCCGTCCTTGTGCGCCTCCCCGTCGACACCGGCCGCCTCCAACTCCTCGAAGAGCCCGAAGGTGCCGCTCGCGAGCGCGCCGAGGGCGGCGGCCCCGCACGCGTAGTGGCGCGAGGTGGCCCGCAGCCCGAACCGGACCAGGAACCCCAGCAGTCCGGCACCGGCCGGGGGGGGTGGATGGCAAGGGCGCTGTCCGGGCGGTGCAAGCCGCGCAGCGCCGTACCGATGACACCGGGCGCGGCCAGCGGTTCGACCAGGTCTGGGCAGACCTCCCCGGCGTTGCCGCGGGAGGCGCCGCTGCCCAGCCGGTCGCGTTCGAGGACGGTGACCCGCAGCCCGGCGGCGCTGAGGTAGTGGGCACAGGTCAGGCACCTCCCCCAACATGGAGAAGCTGGCCGCCGCCAAGCCCGATCTGATCCTGGTCAACAGCACCCAGGGCAATCTCCACTCCACCCTGTCCGCCATCGCCCCGACCGTGGTCAGCAAGACGCTGACATGAGCACTTCGGGCGGTGACATCGGATACCTCGGGCGGTGCCACGGGCGTCCCCCATGGCCGAAACCGAACCCCCGACCGGCGGGCCGGGCCCCTCGACGCCCCGGTCGGCCGTGTCAACCTCCGACCGGCATAAGCCACCGTCACACCCCGTATGCGATCGGGACAATGCGTCACCACAAGACCGTCCTCAGGCAATAGTCTCGGCGTACAGGACGTGGCTGAGGAGGCGCCCATGGGGACCGGCGATCGCGAGCAGGCATACGCACGGGCTCGGCAGGAGGCCGAGCGGCTCACCGCGAGCGGAATCCAGGGCATCGCGCTGACCTGGGTGGACAACGCGGGGGTGACCCGGGCGAAGTCCGTGCCCACCACGCGGCTGCCCCATGCCGCGCGGCGCGGGGTCGGGATGTCCCCCGTCTTCGACGTCTTTCTCGTGGACGACTCCATGACCACCAGCCGCCATATCGGCGGCCCCGACGGGGATCTGCGGCTCATCCCCGACCTGGACCGGCTCATCCCGCTGGCCGCCCAGCCCGGCTGGGCCTGGGCCCCGGTCGACCGGTACGACCAGCAGGGCCGGGCGCACCCCGTCTGCCAGCGGCTGTTCGCCCGGCGGATGGCCGAGCGGGCGCGCGAGCGGGGGCTGAGCGTACGCATGGGGTTCGAGACCGAGTGGGTCGTCACCACCGGCGACCCGGACCAGGACCCGCCGCGCTACCCCTCCGCCGGTCCCGCCTACGGCATGGCGCGCGTGGCCGACCTCGCCGACTACCTCGCCGATCTGCTCGGGGCGCTGGACGCGCAGCAGACCGAGGTGCTTCAGCTCCACCCGGAGTACTCCCCCGGGCAGTTCGAGGTGTCCCTGGCGCCCACCGACCCGGTCGGCGCCGCCGATCTCGCCGTGCTGGTGCGGGAGACGATCCGGGCGTGCTCCGGGCGCGCCGGGCTCAACCCGATGTTCGGCCCGGTGGTGGACCCGGGCGGGGTCGGCAACGGCGCGCATGTCCATGTGAGCCTGTGGCAGGGGGACCGCAATCTGTGCCGGGACGGCGACGGGCCGCACGGCATGACGGCATCGGCCGAGGCGTTCCTCGCCGGGGTGCTGCGCGAACTGCCCGCCCTGCTCGCCATCGGCGCCCCCTCCCCCGCGAGCTACCTCCGCCTCGAACCCTCCCGCTGGGCCGGGGCGTACCAGTGCTGGGGCCTGGAGAACCGCGAGGCCGCGGTGCGCTTCATCACCGGCGCACCGGACGACCCGGGAGCGGCCAACGCCGAGATCAAGTCCTTCGACCCGGCGGCCAATCCCTATCTGGTGGCGGGCGCGGTCATCGCCGCGGGCCTCGGCGGGATGGACTCCGGGCTCTCCCTGCCGCCACCCGTCTCCGGGGACCCCGCGGTCGAGGGGCGCGAGCGGCGGCTGCCCACCTCGCTGCTGACGGCGCTGGAGCACTTCGAGGACTCGACGGTGCTGCGCGAGGCGCTGGGCGATCCGCTCTTCGAGTCGATCGCCGCGGTGCGCCGGGCGGAGGCCGCCCTGTTCGAGAAGTCGTCCCCGGGGGAGATCGCCGTCGCGACCCGGAGGCGGTACTGACCGATGGAGGCCGCCGAGCAGACGGATCCGACCGAGCCGCCGCTGCCGCCTCTGGTCGACCACCACTGCCATGGGGTGGTCCGCTCCGAGCTGAGCTCGGCCGCGTTCGAGGCGTTCCTGACCGAATCCGACGCGCCCGCCGCGCTCGGCACCACCTTCTTCGACAGCCAGCTGGGGTTCGCGGTGCGCCGCTGGTGTCCGCCGCTCCTGGGCCTCGAGCCGCACTGCCCGCCCGCCCACTACCTCGCCCGGCGGCGCGAGTTGGGCGCGCGGGAGGTGACCCGGCGGCTGCTGAGCTCCACCGGGATCAGCGAGTTCCTGGTGGACACCGGGCTGCCGGGCAACCTGACCACCCCTCAGGAATTGGCCCTCGCGGCGGGCGGCACCGCTCATGAGATCGTCCGTCTGGAGCAGTTGGCGGAGCGGATCGCCGACACCTCGCTGACCGCCGACGACTTCCTGGCCGGGGTGGCGGACGGGATCCGGGAAGCGGCCCGTACGGCGGCCGGTTTCAAGTCGGTGGCCGCCTACCGCTATGGGCTGGACTTCGAGCCGGATCCGCCGGGCCCCGGCGCCGTCCACACCGCCGCCGAGCACTGGCTCGCCCGGCGCGGTCAGGGCGGCACCGCCGCCGCCCGGGTCACCGACCCCGTGCTGCTGCGCCATCTGCTGTGGTCGGCGGCGTACACCGGGCTGCCGCTGCAACTGCACACCGGCTTCGGCGATCCCGATCTGCGGCTGGACCGCTGCGATCCGCTGGCCCTCACCGACTTCATCCGCGCGGTGCGCCCCACGGGCTGCACGCTGATCCTGCTGCACGGCTATCCGTACCACCGCGGCGCCGCCTATCTGGCCGCCGTCTTCCCGCATGTCTACGCCGATGTGGGACTGGCCCTGTCGCACACCGGGGCGCGGGCCGGGGCCGTGCTCGCCGAGATGCTGGAACTGGCCCCGTTCGGCAAGGTGCTCTTCTCGACCGATGCCTACGGGCTGCCCGAACTGTATGTGGTGGGGGCGCGGCTCTTCCGGGAGGCGCTGACCGGGCTGCTGACCCACTGGGTCGCGGAGGGCGCCTGGTCGCGCCGCGACGCCCGCCGGGTGGCGGCGCTGCTGGGCGCGGACAACGCCCGCCGCGTCTATGGCCTCGGCACCCCGGCTCCCCGCGA
Organism: Streptomyces sp. NPDC007875; assembly: GCF_042868035.1. NCBI lineage: Bacteria > Bacillati > Actinomycetota > Actinomycetes > Kitasatosporales > Streptomycetaceae > Streptomyces > Streptomyces sp. NPDC007875. The sequence continues at coordinate 83,227 of NZ_JBIADZ010000005.1, forward strand.
AGGCTAGGCATGTCCGGCGGATCTTCGCTCCTGTGACATCAGCGGCTGTCCCGCGGCGTCTGGTGCAGGGGGCACCTCCCAGCGGTAGGTGGGGAGCATCGCAAGGCGGAGGGTGTGTGGGTCACGGATTGATGGTGTGCAGGACGGTGTCGAACGGCGACTGGTTGAAGTTGGTATCTCCTTCGTACTGGCTGCAGACGGTGTACTCACCGGCTGGAAAGTTGTTGATGGTGAAGAGGGTGAAGCCGTTGCCGTCCAGGGCCACGGTTGCGCCGAAGACGGTGGTGCCATCCTTGTCGATGCCGGTGCCGACGTTGCCGGTGGGGACGCCCGCTCCCGGGGGCACGGCTTCCACGAAGGCGATGTAGCTGACCGTCTCTCCCACCGTGGGAAGCCATGAGGGGCCCTCCGAATGGTGTGGTTCGGTGGGCCGTTGCTCGCCCTGCGACGCCTGATCAGCGCGCGGGGGCGCATCGGGGGCCAGGGGATGTACACGTACGGAGATCGACGCCGAGTCGTGCCCGCTGGAGGGTTGCCCGCGTCACCGTCCGCCGGCGGAGGTGGAACCCACCGGTCTATAGCACCAGTAGGCGCGCGACTCACGGTCGACGCCAGAGTAAGGCGCCCGAATTACCCCGTACGGCGCAGCGCTCGACGGACGTCCCCGCGCGCACCGCCCGTCCCGTGCGGTGCGCGTCCCGCACGGTCGGGGCACCGCGTACGCAGGGAGCACCCGGTCCCGCCCCACCGATTCCCTGGGGCGGGACCACAACGGCCGGTAAGAGCGGCAGGCGCCGGCCTCGACGTTTCGTGACGGCCCGTCGGTTCTTCCGGTGGGCCGTTTCGGCTTGTCGGGCGGGTTGCGGGCAGGCTGGTGGCCAGGAGGTCGGCCGCCGCGCCGAAGCGAACCAACCCCAGCCCGCCCGGCGGCCGACCGGGGCTCCAACCCCTGTGCGCCCGGAGGCGGCGGCGGGCGACCGGAGCGACGGTGACACGCCGCCGCGAGCCTCGCACGTACGGGAACGGGGTCCCCGCCCGGCGCGGCGCGCATACCCAGTACCGTGCCGGAACGTACTCGACCGTAACCGGAGGAGATCGCATGCGGATCGACGGCACGACCGTCCTGCTCACCGGGGCCACGGGCGGCATCGGGCAGACTCTGGCCCGCGCGCTCGCGGCCAAGGGTGCCAAGCTGCTGCTCACCGGGCGCCGTGAGGAGGTGCTGCGGCCGCTGGCCGAGCGGCTGGGCGGCCGGGTGATCGTCGCCGATCTGGCCGAACGGTCCGATCTGGAGCGCCTGGTCGAGGAGGCGGCGGACGCCCGGATCCTCATCGCCAACGCCGCGCTGCCCTCCAGCGGCCCGGTCCTGGACTACCGGCCCGAGGAGCTGGACCGCGCCCTCGACGTCAATCTGCGCGCCCCGATGCTGCTGTCGCGGCTGATGGCACCGCGCATGGTGGATTCGGGATCCGGTCAGCTGGTGATGATCGGCTCGCTGTCGGGCCGTACGGCCTCCCCCGGCGCCGCGCTCTACAACGCGGCCAAGTTCGGGCTGCGCGGCTTCGCCCTCGGGCTGCGGCAGGACCTGCATGGCACGGGGGTGGGGGTCTCGCTGGTGCAGCCCGGATTCGTGGGCGACGCCGGGATGTTCGCCGACGCGGGCACGTCCCTCCCCACCGGGGTCCGCACGATCTCCAGCCGCCGGGTGGCGGCCGCGACCATCCGGGCCATCGAGCGGAACCGGGCCGAGGTGAACGTGGCGCCGCTGGAGCTGCGCCTGGGCAGCGCCCTCGGCGGGCTGTTCCCGACCCTCGCCGAGCGGGCCCAGCGGAGTGCGGGCGCCGGGGAGACGTCCCGTCAGCTCGCCGACGGGCAACGCGGCAAGCGATAGCCCCACGGCCTGATGTGCGGGCGGTGTCAATGACCGTCCGCGCACGGGTCATTGACACCGCCCAGCCACCATGCCAAAGTTTCGCGACCCTGGTCGGACAACGTTGTCAAGCGGAGGTGCGTCCCATGCGGTCGCTGATCGGTGGAATCCGTGCGCGCATAGCGGGCACGGTCGCGGGCGTGTTGACGGCGGCGCTGCTGGGCGGCGGTCTGCTGGGACCGCCGGGGGCGGCGGCGGCCTCCGCCGCCGGGGGCCCTCCGGCCGACCCCACCTCGCTGGTCCATCCCTTCGTGGGCACCGAGAACTTCGGCAACACCTTCCCCGGCGCGAGCGCCCCGTTCGGCATGGTCCAGGTCAGCCCGGACACCGGCGGTCAGGGCGGCTACGACTACGACCAGAACGCCATCCACGGCTTCAGCCAGACCCATCTCTCCGGCGTCGGCTGCGGGGTGGCTGGCGAGCTGCCCATCATGCCGACGACCGGCGCGGTCACCGACGTCGACCCGGAGCACTACCGCTCCACCTACAGCCATGACGACGAGGAGGCCACCCCGGGCTACTACCGGGTGGGCCTGAAGACCTACGGCATCGACGCCGAGCTGACCGCGACTCAGCGCACCGGCTGGCAGCGCTACACCTTCCCGGCCACCGGCGCGGCCAATGTGCTGTTCAACACCGGCAAGGCCAATCAGAACGTCTTCGACTCCGAGATCCGCGTGGTCGGGGACCGGACCGTCGAGGGCCGGGTGGAGGCCGGGAACTTCTGCGCCGGAAAGGACCGGCACACCGTCTACTTCACCGCCACCTTCGACCGCCCCTTCGCCTCCTACGGCACCTGGCGCGGCACGACCCCCTCCCCCGACTCCCGCGAGGCGGCCGGAGAGGGCGGCAACGGCGCCTGGGCCAGCTTCGACACGACCCAGGACCGGGATGTCGTGGTCAAGGTCGGGCTGTCGTACACCGGGCCGGAAGGCGCCCGGAAGAACCTCGCGGCCGAGACCGGCGACTCCTACGACTTCGACGCCACCCGCACCGCGCTGCACGACACCTGGCGCAAGAAGCTCGACGCGATCCGAGTCGGCGGCGGCACCGAGGAGCGGCAACGCGCCTTCTACACCGCGCTGTACCACGCCCAGCTGCACCCCAATGTGGCGGGCGACGTGGACGGCCGCTACACCGGTTTCGACGGCGCGACCCACACCGCCTCCGGCTATACGCCGTACCAGAACTTCTCGCTGTGGGACACCTACCGGCCGCAGAACCAGCTGCTGGAGCTGCTGGAGCCGGGGGTGGCCCGCGATGTCGCGCTGTCGGTCGTCGCCATCGGCCGGGACGGCGGCTGGCTGCCGCGCTGGGCGCTGGCCAACAGCGAGACCAACATCATGACGGGTGACCCGGTGACCCCGTTCCTCGTCGAGGCGTGGTCCAAGGGGCTGCTCGCCGGGCACGAGGACGAGGCGTACGCGCTGCTGAAGAAGAACGCGACCAGCACCCCGCCCGCCGACTCGCCCTACAACGGCCGCTCCGGAATGGACTATTACCGCAAGCTGGGCTATGTCCCCTCGGGGCTGAAGCTCGGCACCGACTGCGCCGACAAGGGCGGTGACAACGACTGCGTCCACCCCGCCTCGGCCACCCTGGAGTACTCCGCCGCGGACGCCGCGCTCGCCCTGATGGCGCGCGGACTCGGACACCGCGCCGACGCCCGGATGTTCGCCGAGCGCGGCCAGACCTTCCGTACGCTGTGGGACCCATCGATCGGGCACTTCCGGCCGCGCACGGCCGACGGAGCGTGGGTGACCCCGTACGACCCGGTGGAGGCGGGCAAGCAGTTCCATGAGGGCGGCGCCTACCAGTACCAGTGGCTGGTGCCGCAGGACCCGGCCGGTCTGGTGGAGCTGATGGGCGGCAGGCGCGCGGCCGAGAAACGGCTCGACGACTTCTTCGCCTACGACAAGCTGCTCACCGACCCGGCGGGCACGGCCCGCAAGGACTGGATCTCCGCCCCGTACGACTACTACGGCAAGCCCACCTACAACCCCAACAACGAGCCCGATCTGCACGCCCCGTACATGTATCTGTGGGCGGGCGCGCCCGCGAAGGCGGCGACCGCGGTGCGGGCGGCGATGACCCTGTTCACCACCGGGCCGGACGGGATGACCGGCAATGACGACCTCGGCACGATGTCGGCCTGGTACGTCTTCTCCTCACTGGGCCTGTACCCGACGATGAGCGGCGGGGACTTCCTCGCCCTGTCCAGCCCGCAGTTCGCCTCGGCCGTGGTCCGCATCGGGCGGTACGGCGCCCGGCAGGGCGGCACGCTGACGGTCACCGCACCGGGCGCGAGCGACGCCAAGCGGTATGTCCGCAGCGTCTCGCTGGGCGGCCGTCAGGTGGCGCGGACCTGGCTGGACTGGGACCAGGTCGCCCACGGCGGGAAGCTGGCCCACCGGCTGTCCACGGAGCCGTCGTCCTGGGGCACCGGCCCGGGCGCGGAGCCGCCGTCGGTGGGCGCCACCCGCAAGGGCTGAACCGGCCGGTTGTGGTGTAGGTTCTAGGGCCCGCCTGGACACACGGGCCTGGGGGTGTGGTCGAGCGAGGGAGCGGGTGTCCATGCGTGCTGTGGTGTTCGACGACTTCGGGCGCCGGCCCGAGGTCCGGAGCGTCGAGGACCCCGCTCCCTCCCCGCGCGGCGTGGTGATCCGCGTCGAGGCGACCGGGCTGTGCCGTAGCGACTGGCACGGCTGGATGGGGCACGACCCGGACATCCGGCTGCCGCATGTCCCCGGCCACGAGCTGGCGGGGGTGATCGAGGAGGTCGGTCCCGACGTCCTCAACTGGCGCCCGGGGCAGCGGGTCACCGTGCCGTTCGTATGCGCCTGTGGCCGCTGCGCCGCCTGTGCGGAAGGCGCCCAGCAGGTGTGCGAGCGGCAGACGCAGCCGGGGTTCACCCACTGGGGCTCGTTCGCCGAATACGTCGCGATCGAGAACGCCGATGTGAATCTGGTGGGGATACGCAACGAGCTGTCGTTCACCACGGCCGCCGGTCTGGGCTGCCGTTTTGCCACCGCCTTCCGCGCCGTCGTCGCCCAGGGCCAGGTCGCCCCGGGCGAATGGGTCGCGGTGCACGGCTGCGGCGGGGTGGGGCTGTCCGCGGTGATGATCGCCGCCGCGGCCGGGGCCCGGGTGGTGGCGGTGGACATCTCGCCGGAAGCGCTCGCCCTCGCGGCCCGGTTCGGCGCGGCGGTGTGCGTGGACGTGGCGTCCACGCTGGGCTCGGTGGCGGAGGCGGTCGCGGACGCCACGGGCGGCGGCGCCCATGTCTCGCTCGACGCGCTGGGCTCCCCGCGGACCTGCGCGGCGTCCATCAAGAGCCTGCGCCGCCACGGCCGCCATGTCCAGGTCGGACTGCTGCCACCGGCCGCCGGGACCCCGATGATCCCGATGGACCGGGTCATCGCGCAGGAGCTGCGCCTGCTGGGCAGCCACGGCATGGCCGCCCACGACTACGGCCCGATGATGGAGATGGTCGAGGCCGGTTCGCTGCGGCCGGATCTGCTGGTCACCGATGTCATCGGGCTGGACGCGGTCCCGGAGGCGCTGTCCACGATGGCGTCGGGGGCCAGGGGCGGGGTCACCGTCATCGAACCCCACCGCCCGCCGCTGACCGGAAACTGACGGCCCGTCCGGGCACGGCGCGCACACCGTCCCGCTGGTCCCCCGGCTCCCGTCCCCCGCCGCCGGAACGGTCGGCGATGGTTCCTGCGAGTGAGCCGAAGGGGCGCGTCGCTGTCGAAAGGGAGAGCGCGCGCAGGCCCCTGTGGAACGAAGGGGCCGAGCACGGTCGACCGTCGACAGCGGGCACCTCCCAGCGGTAGCTGGGGAAGGCTTGAGCGCCCCGGAGGGAACCGAGCCTCCAAAAGGCGTGGGCGGTCCGGGTCAGAGCGGCACGGCGCCCGTCGCGAGGGCGGCGGCGGTCATCACGAGCGTGGTGCCGAAGGCCCAGCGGAAGAGGAAGCGCTGGTGCTCCCCGAGCTGGACGCCGCTCATGCTGAGGAGGATGAAGGTCGCGGCGGTGAGCGGGCTCAGCGGGAAGCCGGTGGTCATCTGGCCGAGGACGGCGGCGCGGGCGATCTCGGCGTGGTCGGTGCCGAAGGCGTCGGCGGTCCCAGCGAGGACCGGCAGAACGCCGAAGTAGTAGGCGTCCGGGGTGAGGACGAGGCTCAGCGGCATGCTGGTGACGGCCACGAGCACCGGCAGATGCCCGCCGAGCCCGTCGGGGATGATGTCGACCAGCGCCTCGGCCATCTTCCCGATCATTCCCGTGCCGCCGAGGATGCCGGTGAACACCCCGGCCGCGAAGATCATGGTGATGACGAGCACCACGCTCTTGCCGTGCTTCTCCAGCAGCTCCTGCTGGTCCTCCCAGCGGGGGTGGTTGACCAGCAGCGCGAGGACGAAGGCGAAGACGAAGAGCACGGGCAGCGGCATGGCCTCCAGCACCAGGCAGACCAGCAGCGCCACGGTGAGCAGCAGGTTGAAGGCGGTGAGCGCGAGGCCGGAGCGGGCGGCGACCCGGGGCGTGCCGGGGCCGTCCCCGACCGCCACCTCGGCCAGTGGGGCGGGCTCGAGGGCTTCGAGCCGCCGCCGCTCACGGCGTCCGATGAGGTAGGCGGCCAGGAGCACCCAGGCGATTCCGGCGGCAAGGGCGGGCAGCAGCGGCGTGATGATGTCGGACGTGTCGATCTTCAGGGCCGCGGCGGCACGGGCCGTCGGCCCGCCCCACGGAATCATGTTCATCACGCCCGCGCCGAGGCCGACGACCCCGGCGAGCACCAGCCGGCTCATCCCGAGCCGCTGATAGACGGGGAGCATCGCGGAGATGCTGATGAGGAAGGTCGAGGCGCCGTCGCCGTCGAGCCCGACGCACACCGTCAGCACGGCGGTGCCGACGGTGATCCGTACCGGGTCGTTCTTGGCGGCGCGCAGAATGCCGCGGATCAGCGGTTCGAAGAGGCCCGCGTCGATCATCAGGCTGAAGTAGAGCACCGCGAAGGCGATCATGATGCCGGTCGGGGCGACCTTGGACAGCCCGTCGAGCGCCATCGGGCCCAGGTCGTCGCCGTATCCGCCGATGACCGCGGTGACCACGGGCGTGAGAACGAGGGCGACCAGCACGGAGACCCGTTTGAACATGGTCAGCAGCAGGAAGCCGCCGATCGTGCAGAATCCCAGTGCTGCCAGCATGGCCGCTCGCTTCCTCGTCCGGTCGGGTGCTGCCGAAGAGTTTCCGAGCGGGGAAAGATCCGCGTCCAGCATTGAACACAGATCTATCCATGCGATCTGCGCAACAGTTCCGCCGCGCGGCGACCGCGCCTACGCTCACGGACCATGGACGTCACCCTGCGCCAGCTGACCGCGTACGCGGCGGTCGCGCGCGCCGTGAGCTTCACCGCGGCCGCCGCCGAACTGCATGTGTCCCAGTCGTCGCTGAGCCGTGCGGTCGCCGATCTGGAACGGACGCTGGGGATGCGGCTGCTGGAGCGGGACACCCGCAATGTGCGGCTCACCCCGGCGGGCGCCGAGGCGCTGCGGATCGCCGACCAGATCCTCTCCGCGCACCGCGCGGGCCTGGCCCAGCTGGGGCGCTACGGGGCCGGTGAACGCGGTGCGGTGGCCCTGGCGACCCTGCCCTCGGTCGCGGCCGTGCTGCTGCCGCCGGTGATCTCCGCCTTCCGCGCACGGCGCCCGGAGATGACCGTACGGCTGCTGGACGGGCTCGAACGCTCGGTGCTGGAGCGGGTGGTCGACGGGGACGCCGACTTCGCGGTCAGCACGGTGGCCCGGCGTGCCCCGGGCATACAGCTGCGGCCGCTGGTGCGCGACCGCTTCGACGCGGTGCTCCCGGAGCACCATCCGCTGGCCGAGCGGGAGGAGGTGACCTGGGAGGAGCTGGGCCGGGAGCCGTTTCTCGCGGTGGGCACCGACTCCAGCGTGCGCCGGATGACCGACGCGGCCTTCGCCCAGGCCGGTATGGAGGCGAACCCGACGGCCGAGGCGTCGAACGTGGCCACGGTGGGCGGGCTGGTGTCCGCCGGGCTCGGCGTCTCCGCGCTGCCGGCCCTGGTCCATCCGCTGGTGGTGCCGGGTCGGCTGGTGCGGCGCCCGCTGGTGGGGCCGGTGGTGGAGCGCCGGCTGTACGTCGTCCTGCCGACGCGCCGCACCCTGCCGCCGGGGGCGCGCCGCTTCCTGGACCAGCTGGAGGAGTTCCGCTCCGCCGCCGATGCCCTGCCGGCGGGGGTGGCGTGGGAGGAGGCGGACGACGGGCCGTGGTGAGGCACGGGTGCGCCACCCGGCCCGTGCGGCGTCCTTGCGTCATCCTTGCGAGATCCGCATGAATTGATCCCCTTTCATTGCTGGACGCGCATACACCCCACCCCCCAGCCTGGCCGCATGGAGGACCAGACCAGCACACGGCAGGGACAGCTCACAGGGCTGAAGGTGGTGGAGTTCGCCCATGTGGTGGCGGGCCCCCTCGCCGGGGGGATGCTCGCCGACCAGGGGGCGGACGTCGTCCACGTGGAGCCGCCGGGCTCCGGTGACGCGGCGAGGGCGATGGGACCGCGGCGCGACGGCGTTCCGCTCTGGTTCAAGGTGGCGGGCCGCAACAAGCGCTCGGTGACCCTGGATCTGCACCACGAGGAGGGCCGGGAGGTCGCCCGGGAGCTGATCGCCTGGGCCGATGTGGTGATCGTGACGCTCCGGGCGGGCCGCCTGCGCACCTGGGGCCTGGACTGGGAGGCCGTCCACGCGCTCAACCCCACCGCGATCCTGCTGCAGATCTCCGGCTTCGGCGCGACCTCTTCCCGTGCCGACGCACCCGGCTTCGGGAAGATGGGCGAGGCCCGCAGCGGTGTGGTCCATCTCACCGGCTTCCCGGACGGCCCGCCCGTGCACACCGGCTTCTCGCACGGTGACGCGGTCACCGGGCTGATGGGCGCGTTCGCGATCCTGGCCGCCCTGCACCGCCGTGACACCGACCCGGACTTCGACGGCGAGTGGATCGACCTGGCGCTGTTCGAGCCGCTCTACCGCCTGGTGGAGTGGCAGATCATCGCGTACGACCAGCTCGGCACGGCCCCCGAGCGGGCGGGCAATCAACTGGCCGTCGCCCCGGCCGCCGTCATCAACACCTACCGCAGCGCCGACGGCGACTGGCTCACCGTCACGTCCGCCACCACCCGCTCGGTGCGCAATGTGGTGCGACTGCTGGGCCTGCCCGACGAGGAGTTCGCCACCGTGGACCAGCAGCACGCGGGGCGCGAGCGGCTCGACGCGGCGCTGCGGGACTGGGTCGCGGTGCGCCCGGCGGCCGAGTGCCTGGCGGCGTTCGAACGGGCCGAGGTGGTGGCCTCGCGGGTGTTCACCGCAGCCGACATCGCCGCCGACCCGGTCTACGCCGAACGCGAGGACATCATCACGGTGGACGACGCCGACCTCGGCCCGGTGCGGATGCAGTCGGTGATCCCGCGCTTCCACCGCTCCCCCGGCGCCGTGTGGCGGACCGGCCCCGCGCTCGGCGCGGACAACGCGCTGGTCTACGGGGAGTGGCTGGGCATCGACGACGGACGGCTGGCGAAGCTGGAGGCCGAGGGTGTCATCTGACGGCGATACGGGGGCGACGGGCGTGACGACGCACCGCGTCCCCCTGCGCTCCCTGCTCTTCGTGCCCGGCAGCCGGACCGACTGGCTGCCCAAGGCGGAGGCGGCGGGCGCCGACGCGGCCATCCTCGACCTGGAGGACGCCGTCCCGGAGGACGGTAAGGCGGCAGCACGCGAGGCCGTGGCCGGGGCCGTCGAGGGGGCGGTGTCCGGAGCCATCGACCGGGGGACCGGAACTCCCGCTCCGATGCGGCTGCTCGTACGAATCAACGCGCTGGACCGCGCCACGGGCTGGCAGGGCGCCGACGACCTGCGAGCGGTGGCCCGCCCCGGGCTCTACGGCATCGTGCTGCCCAAGGTGAGCGGCCCGGAGGACGTGACCACCGCCGACCGGCTGCTGGCGTGGTGCGAGCGCGAACACGGCCTGCCCGAGGGCCATTTCGCCCTGTTGCCGCTGCTGGAGACGGCACGCGGACTGCGCGAGGCGTACGCCATCGGCCGGGCCGCCGCCCGGATCGCCCACCTGGGCGCGGTGACCGCCCCGGGCGGGGACGTGGAGCGGGCGATCGGCTACCGGTGGAGCCCGGAGGGCGAGGAAACCCGTGAACTGCGGGCCCGGGCGCTGCTCGACGCACGCGCCGCGGACCGCCCCCATCCGGTGGCCGGGCTATGGGCGGACGTGGCGGACCTCGCGGGGCTGCGGCGCTTCGCCGAGCAGAACCGCGCCCTGGGGTACGAGGGGATGGCGGTGATCCACCCGTCCCATGTGCCGGTGGTCAACGAGGTGTTCGCACCGGATGCCGAGGAGCTGGCCCGCTGCGGACGGCTGATCGCGGCGGTGGAGCGGGCACAGGCCGAGGGGGCGGGGGCGGTGCTCTTCGAGGGGCGGATGGTCGACGAGGCGATGGCGGCGACGGCCCGCCACCTGCTGGCCCAGCACGGCGGGGGTTGAACGCGACCCCGGCCACCGAAACTTGCCCCACCCCGCCCCTCCCCGAAATCGGGGCTCCGCCCCGGCCCCGTCCCGGAGGCTCCGCCCCCAGGCCCCCATCGCGCTACCGCTGCCTGCGTACCCAGGCCATCAGGCCGACAACAGCCGATGACGACGGCCGGCGGCGTCATCATCGCCGGCTACCGGCCGTAGAACACGGGCCCGCCGGATCATGAGCACGGCGAGCGACCGCGCGGTGATCACCGCGGTTGAGGCCAGGGCAGCCGTGGCCGACAAGATGACGAGGGCAGGCCATATGTACATCAGCTGAGCCAGTGTCCCCGCACGGTTCATGAACAGGCCGACGAGGTCGGTGAGGTGAGCGAGAAGGACGATGGGAAGGGCACAGGGCAGCATGCGCAAGCCCATTCGCCACAGCGGTCGGTCCACGGTGCGCCGTGCCCAGCGGCGTGCTCGAACGGCGCCGAGCACGCCCAGGGCGACCGCCAGCAGGGTGAGCGCCGCGAGGGCGTAGTCGGCCTTCATGGCGAACGGGGTCCGCACCGTCGGGGACTTGCCCTGGGCCAGGTCGACCAGCCCCTGAAGCATGACGGCGGCGTCGTCCCCGGAGATCATGCCGGTGTTGGTCACGATCGCGATGCCGGTCCGGCTGTCGGGCAGCAGGGTCTGGATGGCGTTGTGGGTCAGGAGTTCACCGGTGTGCCGGATCTGCCGGGGCTCTTCCCCAGCGGGGCTCAGGGACCAGCCCATCGCGTACTCGCGCCCCTCCGGCGGGGTGTGCATGACGTCGATGCTCCGCGCGGAGACGACGCGCCGGCCCGTCGCGGACATGCCCTGGTTGTTCTGTGCGATCAGCCATTGGGAGAGGTCGTCCGCCGTGGTGACGACGCCGTGGCCCCCGGCCGCGAACCAGCGGGGGTGGGAACGTGAGAACAGCATGCCGTAGGCGCGGACGTAGCCCCGGGCGTGATCGGGCATCTCATCGGTGGTGTCGACGGACTCGGTGTGTGTCATGCCCAGCGGCCGGAACACTCGGGTGGCCATGTAGTCCGCGAAGGGCCGCCCGCTGACGACCTCGACCAGCCGTGCGGCGACGAAGTAGTTGGGGTTGTGGTAGTTCCACTCGGCTCCCGGTTCCGCGGCGAGCCCGGCCTTGCGCATATCCGCGACCGCCTCGGTGAGCGTGTGTGCCTGGGGCCGGGTCAGGTCGGGGTAGGCGGAGTCGGCCATGCCCGATGTCTGGTTCAGCAGCTGCCGTACCGTGATCTTTTGGGCCCGCCGGTCGGCCATCGTGAACTCGGGCAGATAGCGGTGGGCCGGCTTGTCCAGGTCGACTCTGCCGTCCTCCACCAGCCGCATGACGGCCAGGGCGGTCATGGACTTGGAGAGGGAGGCCACGGGCACCGGTGTCCGTGCGGTCATGGCGTTCCCGGCCGCGGTGTGCCCGTATCCGGCCGCGCGGACGACCTTGTCGCCCCTGGTGACCGCCACCACGGCACCTGGGAGCCGGGTCCGCTCCAGGTAGGCGTTGACGTAAGCGTCGATCGAGGCGGCGTCCAGCGTGGGGTGGGAGGGGGCGGCGACCGCGGTCGCCGGGCACCACCACGCCGTCGAGGCGATGACCAGGGCGGCCACCACCGGCCCGCGCGCCCCGCGTCGAACACCGCCGTGCCGGGGGCGGAGCACGCGTCGGACGAGCCGCGGCCCCGCGGCCCGGGCGGTCTTGCTGTAGGTGCTGTATCTACGCATCGGCATGGCTCTCATCCCACCGGGAGCGGGGCGGCCGCCACATTGGTGTGCGTGCGAGACCAGGGGTAGTGCGCGCACTACCGACCGAGGCCGGACGGGTCGCATATCTTCTGCGGGTGCCTTCTCGAACAGCCTGGCAGGCTCTCGCACAGCATCCCTTGGGGTTCCTGGCCTCGGCGTGGCCCTGGCGGGCGCTGGTCTATCTGCTGTCCGGGGTCGTCTTCGGCGCGATCGCCCTGGTCACGTTGCTGACCATGGCCGTGGCCGGGCTGGTGTCGCTGGTCGTGGTGGTGGGAGCCGGGCTCCTCCTCGCCGTGGCGCTGTCCGGCATCGTCGTCACCCGGATCGAACGCCGCCGGCTGCGGCTGGTGGACCTGGACCCGGCACCGGATCCGCACCGGGCTCCTGACCGTCCCGGGCCGCGGGGGTGGCTGGAGACCCGGCTGCGGGAGTCCGCGACCTGGCGGGAGCTGGGTTTCACCGCTGTGTCGCTGACCGCCCTGTGGTGGATGGATCTGCTCGTCCTCGGGTTCGCCCTGGCCCTGCCCGTACTGCTCATGACCTCACCGATGGATGATCCCGGTGCCTGGCCGTGGCTGGTCATCGGCCTGTGCCTGCTGCCCGCGGCGCCGTACACCATCACCGCCTGGGCCGGCGCCCGCGCCGCGCTGACCCGCCTGATCCTCGCACCGCGCGACGGCGAACTGGGCCGGGAGCTGACCGAAGTCCGGGCCTCCCGGGCGCGTCTGGTGGACGCCTTCGACGCCGAGCGCCGACGGATCGAGCGTGACCTGCACGACGGCGCCCAGCAGCGGCTCGTCTCCATCAATGTCATGCTCGGCCTGGCCGGTCTTGACGCGGAGCCGGGCTCGCCGGTCGCCCGGCAACTCGCTCTGGCCCAGAGCGAAGTCACCCTCGCCGTGGGCGAGTTGCGTGAGCTCAGCCGAGGTGTGCACCCCAAGGCCCTCACCGACCACGGACTCGCCGCGGCCGTCGGCAACCTCACCACCCGCTCCGCCCTGCCGGTCAGCGTCGACATCCGGCTTCCGTACCGCTTGCCCATGACCGTGGAGAGCACGGGGTACTTCGTCGTCGCCGAGGCCCTGGCCAACGCCACCAAGCACAGCCGGGCCACTCAGGCCGAGGTCCACGCCCGGCTGGAAGCGGATGTCCTGACGCTGACGGTCCACGACAACGGCGTCGGCGGGGCGGATCCGGCCGCGGGCACCGGGCTGGTCGGCCTGGCCGACCGCGTCGCCGCGGCGGACGGCAGACTGCGGATATCCAGCCCGGCGGGCGGCCCTACACTGCTGCGCGTGGAGCTCCCGTGCCGCTGAACATCGTGCTCGCCGAAGACTCACCGCTGTTGCGGGACGGCCTGGTCAGCGTGCTGACCCGGGTCGGCCACCAGGTGTCGGCGGCTGTCGGCGACGCCGACACGCTGATCACCGCGGCCCACGAGCACGACCCCGACATCGTCATCACCGATGTACGGATGCCACCGTGCAACGCCGACGACGGTCTCCGCGCCGCGGTCGCGCTACGCGATCACCGCGCCACCCTGCCCATTCTGGTGCTCAGCCAGTACATCGAGCAGTCCTACGCCACTCATCTGCTCGACCTGGGCAGCGACACCGGCATCGGCTATCTGCTCAAGGACCGGGTCAGTGCCGTCACCCAGTTCGCGAGCGCGGTCGAGGAGGTGGCCGCCGGTGCGACGGTCATGGACCCCGAAGTCGTGCGCCAGCTCCTGCGCCGACGGCATGACCCCCTGCGGCAGCTCACCCCCCGGGAGCGCGAGGTCCTCTCCCTCATGGCCGAGGGACGCTCCAATGGCGAGATCGCCCGCGACCTCTATGTCACCGAGGCCGCGGTCAACAAGCATGTCAGCAGCATCCTCCAGAAACTCGACCTCCGCCTGGACGGCCAGGGACACCGGCGCGTCCTCGCTGTTCTCGCCTACCTGCGCGCCTGACAGCCCGATGCCCCGAAAACGACGAAGGCCTCGACCCCGACCGCTTACGCGCTCCCAATCCACCGAATCCGACGCCGCCTGCCCGACTCGGCGTCAGGCGGCCATGGGGCTCTTGCGGCTATGTGCCTCTGGTGGCGTCAGTCCAGGACCGTCAGATCGAGCCCGCTCAGCCGCTCGGGGTCGGCCAGGATGTCGATCGCCACGATCCTGCCGTCCGTGACCGTGAAGGCCAGCACCGAGAACGGCCGCCCGTCCCGGGAGCTGACCACGCCCACGGCGCCGTTGACGAGCGCGGGACGGGCGAGGAGACCCGTGCTACTGAGGCGGGAGAAGGTGAGCGCCTGGTCCGCGACGGCGGCCGCGCCGTACACCTCGCGCGGGGCCGGGGCGGGCGCGGCGCCGTAGTCGGCGCGCAGGACGACATCCGGGTCGAGTACGGAGATCAGCCCCTCGAAGTCGCCGTCGTGCGCGGCGGCGAGGAAGGCGTTCACGATCTCGCGCTGCCGGGCCAGGTCCGCGTCGGGGACCGGGACCGCTCCGCGCACCCGGCGGCGGGCGCGGCTGGCGAGCTGACGGGCGGCGGCCGGGGTGCGGTCGACGATGGGGGCGATCTCGTCGAACGGCACGGCGAACAGATCGTGCAGGACGAAGGCCAGCCGTTCGGCGGGGGCCAGCGTCTCCAGGACGACCAGCAGGGCGAGGCCGACGGAGTCGGCGAGCAGCGCCTGGTCCTCGGGGCCGGGCCCGGTCTCACCGCTGATGACCGGGTCGGGGAGGTGCACCCCCAGCGGCTCCTCGCGCCGCGCGGTGCGCGAGCGCAGCATGTCCAGGCAGACCCGGCCGACGACGGTGGTCAGCCAGCCGCCGAGGTTCTCCACCGCGGCGGTGTCGGAGCGGCTGAGCCTCAGCCATGCCTCCTGGACGGCGTCGTCCGCCTCGCTCAGCGAGCCGAGCATGCGGTAGGCCACCGCCCGCAGATGACCGCGGTGGGCCTCGAAGCCCTCCGCCAGAAGGTGGTTCTCGTTCATCGGTCACATCCCCTTGTCGCGGACCGCACCGTCGCAGGCCACACCGTGCTGACGGATGGGCCGGGTGCGATGTGACGGAGGGGGACGGAATGTTTTGTGCGGGCCCGTGCACCCGTCCAGTCCCTTGACGCACTGCGATCACATCATTACATAAATTGGGAGCGCTCCCATATCTTCCACGCCTTCCCAAGGAGGGTCCGTCATGCCCGTGCCCCTGTTACCCCGTCCGCGCGGTGCGCGGACCGCCACCGCGCTGCTGACCGGTGCGCTGCTGCTGATCGCCACCCAGTCCGCGCCCGCCGGAGCGGACTCCCCCG
This sequence comes from Streptomyces sp. NPDC007875, assembly GCF_042868035.1. NCBI lineage: Bacteria > Bacillati > Actinomycetota > Actinomycetes > Kitasatosporales > Streptomycetaceae > Streptomyces > Streptomyces sp. NPDC007875. The sequence goes on from NZ_JBIADZ010000005.1 coordinate 98,801, forward strand.
CCGCGCTCTCGGCCTCCGCCGCGCCGTCCGCCGTCCAGGTCAATCAGCTGGGGTATCTGCCGGACGGCCCCAAACGCGCCACCGTCGTGAGCGCGAGCGCCACCGCCCTGCCCTGGCAGCTGCGCGACGCGGCGGGCCGCACCGCCGCCTCGGGCACCACCACCGTACGGGGCGCGGACGCCGCCTCCGGGCAGTCGGCCCATCTGGTGGACTTCTCCTCGTACCAGGGGACGGGCACCGGCTACACGCTTACCGTGGACGGCCGGACCAGCCATCCCTTCGACCTCCGCGCGAACCTCTATGACGGGCTGCGCACGGACGCGATGTCCTTCTTCTACCAGCAGCGCAGCGGTATCCCCATCGAGGCGTCACTGGCCGGTGCGGCCTACGCTCGCCCGGCGGGCCATCTGGGGGTCGCCCCCAACCGGGGCGACACCGCCGTGCCCTGCGTCAGCGGGGTGTGCGACTACACCCGGGATGTGCGCGGCGGCTGGTACGACGCCGGTGACCAGGGCAAATACGTGGTCAACGGCGGTCTCGCGGTCTGGCAGCTGGTCAACTCCTTCGAGCGCGCGAAGCGCACGGGGCACGCGGCGGCGCTCGGCGACTCCACACTGCGCGTCCCCGAGCGCGGCAACGGGATGCCCGATGTGCTCGACGAGGGGCGCTGGGAGCTGGAGTTCCTGATGCGCATGCAGATCCCGGAGGGCAAGCCACGGGCGGGAATGGCCTTCCACAAGGTCCATGACGCCGCCTGGACCGGGCTGCCCACCCGTCCGGAGCAGGACGCCGAGCCACGCGAGCTGCACGCGCCGTCCACCGCCGCGACCCTCAATCTGGCCGCCGCGGCGGCGCAGTGCGCCCGGGTCTACGCACCGTACGACGCCGCCTTCGCCGCCCGCTGCCTGGACTCCGCGCGCCGCGCCTGGGCCGCCGCGCAGGCGAACCCGGATGTGCTCGCACCGGGTTCCGACTCCACCGGCGGCGGGGCGTACGACGACAGCGAGGTGGGCGACGAGTTCTACTGGGCGGCGGCGGAGCTGTACGCGACCACCGGGGAGGCACGGTACCGGGACGCGGTCACCTCCTCGCCGTATCACACCGCGAGCGATGTGTTCACCCCGCTCGGCTTCAGCTGGCAGGACACCGCGCCCCTCGGCCGGATCGTCCTGGCCACCGTCCCCAACGGCCTGCCCGCCACCGACCGCGCCCGCGTCCGCGCCTCCGTGGTCTCGGCCGCCGACGGACAGCTCAGCACGATGGCCGGCCAGGGCTATGGAGTGCCGCTGCCGGCGGCCGGCTATGTGTGGGGCTCCAACGGCCAGGTGGCCAACAACGGGACCGTCATGGCCGTCGCCTACGAGCTCACCAAGCAGCGGCGCTACCGCACCGGGGCACTGGAGACGCTCGACTATCTGCTCGGCCGCAACGCACTCGGCCAGTCCTATGTGACCGGCTACGGCGAGCACGCCGCGCAGAACCAGCACCACCGCTTCTGGGCGCATCAGTACGACGCCTCGCTGCCGAACCCGCCCGCCGGATCCATCGCGGGCGGCGCCAACGCGGGACTGCAGGATCCGGTGGCGCAGGAGAAGCTCCCGGGCTGCGCGCCCGCGGCGTGCTACATCGACGACATCGGCTCGTACTCCACCAATGAGGTGGCGATCAACTGGAACGCGCCGCTGGCGTGGCTGGCCGCGTTTGCCGCGGAACGCGGCTGAGCGGGCGGGACGAGCCGACTCGGCGGGGGGGGGGGCGGGGGGCCCCCCCCCCCCCGCCGGGGGCCCCCCGCGGGGGGCCCCCCGGGGGGGGGCGGGGGGGGGGCCCCCCCGGGCGGGGGGGGGGCGGCACCCCCCCCCCCCCCCCC